>CAJOIB010000008.1:0-1564 GCA_905234705.1 uncultured Selenomonadaceae bacterium
CATTTGACGCAGGAACAGATTATAAAATTTTGCCACGACAATACAATTTGCGATTATCTCGGCGTTGAAGTTGTACCGACGGCGGACGGCGGCGTTCGATTGGAATTGGCGGTCGAGGAGAAACATTCAAATTGCTATGACATTTTGCACGGCGGCGTTTTAACCACAATGGCTGATACGGCTATGGGCGCGGCTTGTTTTGCGCGCAATAAAAAAGTCGTCACCGTTTCGATGACGATTGAATTTATGCGACCGGTTTTAATAGGCACGAAAATTATTACCAACGCTCAAGTTTTGCATAACGGCAACCAGATTATGATTTGCGAATGCGGCTTGCTAAATGAGGCGGGCGTTTTATTTTCAAAAGTCAACGCAACTTTTTTCGTTATCGAACGGCTCACTTGATGCTCAAAATTTTATTGATAACCGCGTCAACCGTGACAGCTGATAAACAATTTTCACCCTTGGGACAAATGCGCTTGCGGCAATATTTACAATCCCTGTCAACTTCCAGCGCATTTTGAATTTGCCCGTAAGGACCGGTACGTGCGGCTTGAGTCGGCCCCATAATCATCAGCGTGCGAATACCAAGCGCCGTCGATAAATGCGTCGTTCCAGTGTCGCCGCCAATCACAATCCGCGAATTTTTCAACACGTGCGAAAGTTCCATTAAATTCGTTTTGCCAACAAAATTAATCGGCGGAATTTCAGCCTTAGCAACAACTTCAGCCGCGATTTGCTCTTCGACAGCGCCATTTCCAATCAGCACCGGCGTAACTTCGACGCTGTAAAACCAATCGCTGAGAGCCGCGAAATTTTCAGCCGACCAGCGTTTAGTTTCCCAGCTCGCGCCAATAACCAGCGCCACGTACGGATTTTCAATAACAAGACCGGCTTGCTCAGCAATGGCGTCGGCTTTTTTTATTGCGTCGGCGGGAATTTCAAGCGGAAAAACAACTTTATCAACGCGACAGCCAATCGCCCGCGCCGTATCCAAATATCTGTCGACAATGTGACCGCGCGCATTTTCGCCAATCACCGGCTTTGAAATTTGCCCGCTCAATTCGCGCATATCGCACACGCCTAATTTTATATTCGCCTTGGCAAAAAAAGCTATCGCCGCCGATTTAAACAGCCCTTGCAAATCCAGAACCGCGTCATAATTTTCAGCTTGAATTTCGCTCTTGAACGGGAAAAAATTCCGCGCAAAACCTTTCAGCGTCCGAAATTCTTTTTTGCGGAAAATAATAATTTTATCAACGCAGGGATTCATTTTCACAATATCGTAAGCGGGCGGCTCGACAACCCAGGTTAAATGCGCGTCCGGAAAAGTTTCCTTAATCGCGTAGCTGACCGGCAAAGCGTGAATCACATCGCCCAGCGCGCTCAATTTCACAACTAAAATTTTTTTCAGCATAGCCTTTCCTTTACATTTTCAAAATTAACCGTTAAAATAACAAAGTTGTAAATATTTTAAACGCACTTGCCGATATTGGCAAGATTTTTTGGAGGGAGATTTTTATCAATGGTAATTCTCGAAGGGGTTTTAATCGCGGCGGTGGTT
>CAJOIB010000008.1:1586-35791 GCA_905234705.1 uncultured Selenomonadaceae bacterium
AGTTGTACCGAAACTTGAAAGTCGGACGCCGTTCAAAATCGAATCGCGCGATGATAAATCCGTTACACTTTCCACAACGATAGAATTTCGCAACGAGGGGCAGCAAAGCGCAATGATTGTTGACGCGATTTGTAAACCGCAACTGCCGTTTGAGCAGTACGACGGAATTGCAGTTCGCGGCAAGGCTGAGCGTGAAGGCAAACCGCGCGAAGATGATTATTTCGAGGCGCTTGTTTTGGAACATCAGCAAAGCGTCAATCTGGTTGCGAAAGTTACGTTGACTGCGCGAAAAAATATGTCGCTCAATGAGGCGATTAGTCATATGGTAGATTTTCCGATAGAATTTATTTACCGCGAAGTGGGGCGGACGCCGATGCATTTTTCGATAGCGCGAATGTTCTTGACGGCAGACGAACTTTCAAAGCTGACCGGCGTAAAATTGGTAAAGGAGTAAAAATTTATGGCAGTAGAAACAATTCCGGTATCGACGCGCATTTTGACGCCGAAAGATGATATTGTTGACGTTATCGAGAAATACACGAAAAACCGCATTGGACCGGACGACGTCGTGACAGTGGCTGAAAGTGTCGTTGCAATTACGCAGGGCAATATTATTCGCCCCGATGAAATGCAGATTAGTTTATTAGCGCGTTTTTGTTGCCGGTTCATTCCGGATTATGGCTCTTTGGCGACGCCGCACGGTATGCAGGCTCTTATGCGCAAGGAAGGCGAATGGCGCGTAGCATTTGCGTTGTTTGCCGGATTTTTGGGCAAAGTCATTGGGCAGCGCGGTTTGTTTTATAAATGGGGTGGGCGTCAAGCGGCGCTTATCGACGATGTTACCGGTACAATGCCGCCTTTCGACAAATGCGTGGTTTATGGTCCGGAAAATCCGGAGCAGGTTTGCCAGGCGCTGAAAGACAGGCTCGGTTGTTTTGGCGCGATGATTGCCGATGTTAACGATTTGAAACGCTCAAGGATTGTTGGCGCGACTCCAGGAATGAATGCGCAACTGGCGAGTGATTTGTTGATTGATAATCCATTTGGCAATGCGTCAGAGAAACGCCCGATTTGCATTTTGAAAAATTTCCGCCAATATCAGGAAAGTCAGCGATGAAAAAATTTTTATTGACAATGTTAATGGCGCTTTTAATTTCGGGAACGAGTTTTGCGTCGCCAATACCAATGCGCGGCGTTATCGAAGGTTTTTACGGTACGCCGTGGACTTTTGAAAATCGGCTTGACTTGATGAAATTTTGTCGGCTGAATAATTTAAACGCCTACATTTATGCGCCGAAAGACGATCCTTATCACCGCGAAAAATGGCGCATTGCCTATCCGCGCGAAAAACTTGCTGAGATTGCAAAATTGGTTGACGCGGCTAATCAAAATGGCGTGCGGTTTATTTTCGCAATTTCGCCTGGGCAAAATTTGAATTACACTGGCGAAAAGGGCGACGCTGACTTCAAAAAAATTATCAAGAAACTCGACGCTGTTTATAAAATCGGCGTGCGCAATTTCGCGATTTTCTTTGACGATTTGAAAGACGATAACGGCGTTCACCACGAAGACGGCAAACTTCAAGCCGAATTTCTGAATAAATTGCAGGCGGCTCTGCGCGAAAAACATTATGACATTGAGCCGCTAATAACCGTGCCGACGGAATATTATCGCGCGGATATGATTCAGAATGCGAATAATTACACGGCGGATTTTGCGGGCGCGCTGAATAAGCGAATTGTGGTTTTGTACACGGGCGACGGCGTTGTTTGCGATGGTATCACGGACGAAGGTTTTCAAGCGGCTTGCAAGATTTATGAGCGCGATTTAGGCATTTGGTGGAATTATCCGGTTAACGATTACGCGGTGACTGACGGCGGCAATAAAAATGCTAAGTTGGCGCTCGGTGCGATTGAGAAATTGCCGACTAAAAATGTTCAAGCAATTTTTTTCAATCCGATGGGGCAATATGAGCTGTCAAAAATTGCGTTGGCGACCGGCGCTGATTATTCCAATTCGCCCGAAACTTATGACGCTGAAAAATCTTGGGACGAAGCTTTGACTACTCAATTCGGCAGACTTGCGCCCGCTATGAAAATTTTTGCAAGCCATTCTCGACATATGGAAAATAATTGGGCGAAAGTTGGAGCGGCAGACGCGCCGGAATTTAAAGCGGCGGCGGACGCGGTTATCCAAAATTTTCTCGAAGGATACAGTTTAAATTCCTATCAGCTGTCAAAATTAATAACTGAAATGGAAAAATCCGCGGAAACATTATTAAAAAAATTGCCGCCGGAAATTTTATCGGAATGTCAGCCGCAACTCGAACAATTTCAAAGAATAGCCGCCGCTGACAGATTGGCGCTACATTCGCTGATAAACAAAGCACTTGACCCGCAATTAAAAATTCTGCGCGAAGAAATTAGGCAACACGAGCCGAACGCCGCGTTATCCGAAAGAGCCGCGCTGAAATTTATCGACGATGTAATTTTCTTGTTAAACTGACTGGGGGAATTTTTGATGAAAAAGATGCTGTCGACGACTGCGGCAGCTTTTTTTATTGCGTCGAATGTTTATGCCGCGCCAATGACTTTGAACGTCCACAATTCGGATTTGCGCTCAACAATTATCATGGTGGCTCGCGCAGGCGGTTTGAATATTTCTGTCGACGATTCAGTTGACGGCAAAATTTCAATGACGCTGAATGAAACTGAACCGGAAAAAATTCTTGAGATTATCGCTAAAACAAAGGGCTTAAATCTTGTTCGCGACGGCTCAATTTATATTATGACGGCGAATCTTTATAGAAGTGCGGCTATGAAAAGCTATGTTTTGCCAATAAAATTTGGTGATGCTAAAATTTTGCGAAAAGCTGTAATTCAGACTCTGGATATATATGATGAAATTAACAATGCAACTTTGACTGATAATAGCACGGGTAATTTGAATAGCGACAGAAATACTAATCTTAATTATAAAGAAAATAACGAGAAAACTTTTAAGTCCCAGAATAGCGAAAAAGATAGTCGTGAGGACAGGGTCTTGATAAGCAAAGAAACAAACAGCTTGATTTTATTTGGCACTGAAGCCGAATATGAGCGCGCGCGCAATCTTTTAGCAAATTTGGACGTAGAACTCAAACAGGTTTCGGTTGAGGCAAAAATTTTGGCGATTGACAAGAGCGCCAGCAAAAATTTGGGAATTGATTGGCTCTGGTCGACTGTCCCGCAATATCCCGATTACAGCATGGAGTATCACGCTGCAAAATACGATAATTTTGGAAATCAAACTCTTCCTGCGTATATTGAAGAAAAATATACCCGTCAATCCAACGATACCACTGGTCACGGCATTATTCAATTTGGGCGCGGACCTTTGGGAATACCGTTTGAATTTTATTACGGCGCGCGAATAAATGCGCTGGTTACTGACGGCAAAGCTAAAATTCTTTCTCGCCCAAATATCACGACCGTTCAAGGCAAAGAGGCTGTGATAAATATTGGCAGTTCAGTCCCTGTGCCGAAAGAGTCCGTTACAAATTCGACAACAACAACTTCAATAGAATATCGCGACGCCGGAATTATCTTGAAATATACGCCGCGCGTCAATGCCGATGGTACAATTACCGCCACGATTCACACTGAAGTTAGCACGCCTCAATATGTAGAGGATTTGAAAGCTTATCGGTTCAATACGCGCTCGGCTGATACGACGGTGACTGTGCGGGACGGCGAGCCTATGGTTATTGGCGGATTGATTGGCGCTGAAGACGGCAAGAGCGTTAGCAAAATTCCATTTTTGGGCGATTTACCGATATTGGGCGCGCTTTTTCGCAGTCACAAGAAAAATAAATCTGAATCGGAATTGCTGATTTTTATAACGGCGCATGTGATTAATGGCGCGGGCGTTGGCGTGCCGCAAAATGTCAGATACAGTACACCGGCGGGAGGTTAAGCTATGAATTTTTATCCGGTTAATATCAATGTGCAAAACAAAAAATGCGTAGTTGTGGGCGGCGGGAAAATTGCTCACGATAAAATTATTGGGCTGATTGAGGCGGGCGCGCAGGTTGACGTTATCGCTCCGGAAATTTGCCCCGAAATTGAGGCGCTTGACGTTAATTTGATTCGCGAAAATTATTCAGCCGATAAGCTTACCAGCTCACGAATTGAATCAGCAAATCGCGCAGGACGGGCGCGCTAAACATTTTTTGGTGAATATTGTTGACGATATTTCGAGCGATTTTATTGTGCCGTCGAGGATAAGGCGCGGAGATTTTTTATTGGCGATAAGTACGGGCGGCAGTTCACCGGCTTTTTCGCGTTTTGTTCGGACGATGCTTGAAAATGAGTTTGATAATAATTTTGGCGCGGCGGTGGAGATTATTTCAAAATATCGCGCAGAAATTCAGCCGCAACTTCCGACTCATCAAGCGCGAATAAAATTTTGGCGCGAAGTTTTGACGCCGGAAATTTGGCACATCATAAAACGCGGCGACTTAAAAAATTTGGAGGCAAAAATTAAAAATGCGGTTACAAGTGCTGGGCTTAAATTATAAAATTGCGCCGATAGAGATTCGCGAAAAATTTTCCTTCAGCAAAGAAACGATACGGCGCGCGCTTGAAAATCTCGACGAATACGACGGCTTGAATGAAGCGGTGATTTTGTCGACGTGCAACCGGACTGAAATTTACGCGGTGACTGCTGACGCCTGCGCGAATAGCTTGAAGATTTTTATGAATGATTTAATCGGCGGCGGCGCTGTGGAAAATCATTTGTACGAATACAGAGGCGAGGCGTGCGTGCGTCATTTATTCGAGGTGGCGGCAAGTTTGGATTCGCTGATTTTGGGCGAAGGGCAAATTCTTTCGCAAGTCAAAGACGCTTATACATTGGCAAAAAATATCGGCGCGACGCACACGATTTTGAATATGCTTTTTCACAAGGCGATAGCGTCGGGAAAAAATGTTCGCACTGAGACGAAAATTGCGTACAATTCGGTATCGGTGAGTTCGGCGGCTGTCGAATTGGCGGCAGAAAAATTATGCGGGCTTGAAAATAAATCTGCGTTGATATTCGGCGCGGGCAAAATGGCTCAGCTCACGGCTCAACATTTAAAAGCGCACGGCGTCAATAAAATTTTGGTGGCGAATCATCATTTGGAGCGAGCGGTAGAAATGGCTGAAAAAATCGGCGGCGAAGCAGTTGCCTGGGAAAATGCGATGATTAGCGCGGTGGACGTTGACATAATCATAACTTCGACGGGCGCGCCGCATTACGTAGTCAAGCCGTGGCAAACTCAGCAATTAATGACGCGGCGGGCTGGGCGCGGGATTTTTTTCATTGATATAGCAGTGCCGCGAGACGTTGACCCCGAAGTTGGCAAAATTAAAGGCGTGACGCTTTACAACATTGACGATTTAGAATCAGTCGTAGAATCGCACATCAAGGCGCGGCAGGAAGAAGCGAAATCTGCGCGAAAAATAATAGACGCGGACGTGGCGGCAATGATGGAGCGCTTTAAATATTTGAAGTTTCAGCCGTTAATGGCGGATTTGTCGGCGCGGGCTGAAAAAATTCGTGAACGCGAATTAAAGCGCGCGTCAAACAAATTGCCGGATTTAACCGAAGAAGAACGTCGCGCAGTCGAGCAAATGTCGCGAATGATCGTACGAAAACTTTTGCGCTTGCCGATGATGAAATTAAATGCGTCCGCCGGTACGAATGAAGAAAATTTTTACGCGGCGGCAATGAGGGCGTTATTCAATGATTAATGTTGAAAATCTACGGCACATTTACGCGAATGGGAAAGTTGCGCTTGACGATATTAATTTGGAAATTGGCGACGGCGAATTTGTTGCAGTTATCGGCACGAACGGCAGCGGTAAATCGACGCTGGCTAAACATTTTAACGCACTCTTGAAACCGACGGCGGGCAAAGTTTTTGTCAACGGAATTGACACTGCCGACGAAGAAAATCTTTGGCGCGTGCGCGAAAATGTTGGGATGGTTTTTCAAAATCCGGATAATGAAATTGTGGCGGCGATTGTCGAAGATGATATTGCATTTGGACCGGAAAATTTGGGAATTGAGCCCGCTGAAATTCGGCGGCGCGTAGATTTGGCGCTGGATACCGTGAATATGGCGGATTATAAAAAATTTTCGCCGAGCAAATTAAGCGGCGGGCAAAAACAGCGCATAGCAATAGCAGGCGCGGTTGCAATGCTCACAAAAATAATCGTGTTCGACGAACCGACGGCAATGTTAGACCCGCAAGGACGCCGTGAAGTTTTGTCCACTATAAAAAAATTGCACGCGCAAGGCTTGACGATAATTTTGATAACGCATTTTATGGAAGAGGCGGCGCAGGCTGACAGAGTCGTTGTAATGGAAGGCGGCAAAATTTTAAAAATCGGGACGCCGCGCGAAATATTTTCCGATGTGCGGGAAATGAAACGGCTTGGGCTTGACGTACCGGTTGCGTCGGAATTAGCGGCGCGTTTGAAATTGCCCGCGGGGATTTTGACTGCGGCGGAATTGGCAGAGGCGATTAAGCGATGAAAATTTTAATCATAGCGCCAGAAAATGAGCAATTGCGCCCGATATCGAATAGCATTTTTGGTGAGCTGAAAAATTTTGGTGGCTACGAAATTGATTTGATAGAGATGAATACATTTTATTTGAGCTGTTCGTACTTTCAACGCAAACTTTACAAACTGGGCTATAAAAATTCTGAAACTGAATATGACAAGCATTTGGTAGCGGAACTTGCAAAGAAATGTGCAGAGTTTCAGCCGAATTGCATATTGATTTTGAATGGTGCGCATGTCCCCGCTGCTGTGCAAGATTTTCTGACGAAGTACAAAGTTATTGTGTGGTTTTGGGATTCTGTTAAACGCGATGAACTTTTGAGCAAATTTATTAATTGGGCGGATGAGATTTTTTGTTTTGAGTATGATGATTTAAAATATTTGGCGGAGAAAAATAAATTTGCGCGGTATTTGCCGCTGGGCGCGAATGACAAGATTTATTTTCCGCGGGAATGTGAGCGCGACGTCGATATTTCATTTGTAGGTTTGGCGTCGAAGGAGCGGCTTTTTCTGCTGAATAAAATTTGCGAGCGCGCCTGTGAAAAAAATTGGACGGTAAAAATCGGCGGCATTTTCTACGATAAAAATCATTTTTGGAAGAAATATTTATTTCGGCGGCGTCAACCGGCTCTTGCGAAATTTTTGGAGAATCGGATTTTTGCGCCCGCTGAAGTTGCTGAAATTTATCGGCGGAGTAAAATTTGCGTGAATATCAACACGGCGGTTCACCACAGTTTGAGCCCGCGGACTTTTGAAATCTGCGCGACGAAAAGTTTTCAGCTGATGAACAGCGGGCAAAATTCGCACGGGCTTATGAATTTGGAAACTGACCTTGCAGTTTTCAGCGGCGTTGAAGATTTGCTTGACAAAATCGAATTTTATTTGGCGAATGAAACTTTGCGGAAAAAAATTGCGCTTGCGGGCTACGAATCCGTTATGAAAAATTGCACGATGAAAAAATCTGTCGAAAAATTGTTTGCTGAATCAGAAATTTTGCGGGGCTTGAGAAATGATTGACATTAAAAATATCAGCTACACGTATATGGAAGGGACGCCGTTTGAGAAAATTGCTCTGCGCGAGATTAATTTCAGCGTCAAGGAAGGCGATTTTCTAGCGATAGCCGGACACACGGGCAGCGGCAAATCGACGCTCATTCAGATTATCGCTGGGCTGATTGATTTGAAAATTGGCGCGGTGGAAATTGACGGCGAAAATATTTCAACCAAAACTGCGCGGCGCAAAATCGGCATTGTCTTTCAATATCCGGAGTATCAGCTTTTTGAAGAAACTGTTGAAAAAGATATTGCGTTTGGACCGAAAAATTTTGGATTGAGTGAAGCGGAAATTTCGGCGCGCGTTGACGAGGCGATGAAATTGGTTGGGCTTGACGCTGATATAAAAAATTCTTCGCCATTTGAATTATCGGGCGGGCAGAAACGCCGCGTAGCCATTGCGGGAATTTTGGCGCTCAAACCGAAATATTTAATTTTGGACGAACCAACCGCCGGATTAGACCCGCGGGCGAAAAAAAATCTCTTATCCGAAATAAAAAAACTCCATCGCGCAGGCGTCACAATAATTTTCGTATCTCACGCAATGGAAGACATCGCCGCCCTGGCAAATCGCGTAATAGTTTTGGCACAGGGAAAAATTTTATTCGAGGGCGCGCCGCGGAAACTTTTCAGCCAAACAGAAATTTTAAATCGCGCAGGATTAATGCCGCCGCCGGTTACTCAATTAATGCTTGAACTCCGTCGCGCAGGCTTGAACGTTTCAACGGAAATTTTAACTTTAGACGAAGCCGAGCGGGAAATTTCGCGGTTAAAATGAAACAAATTGCGCGGCAGGAATATTCGCACTCGCATTGAATATAACCGGCAAGGAGTGATTATTATGGCTGAAAAATTGAATTATGTCGATGTTATTAAAAATGCGTTCGTGGAAAATGATTGGAAATTTACAAGCCGAGATCTTGACGACGAGACGCTTTTTAATGTTCCAATGGGTTCAAAATATTTGCCGACGCTTGATGTGAAATTTATTCTTGACGCTGAGGGCGACTGCAAAATTCGTTGTTACATTGCGCGGGCTATTCCATTTGCCAAACGCGCGGCGATGTTGGAAGTGCTTAATACGCTCAACAGTAAATATCGCTACGTGACGGTTTCGATTGATTCGGATAACGACGTTCTCGTGGCGTATGATTTCACGATTTTTGGCGACGCTGAAGTTGCCGATAAACAGGTTGGCACTATGCTTTATTTTGTCAGCAGCGTTATAGATAAGTGCGTGCCTGCGGTTATGAAACTGCTTTGGCAGGACGACGGCGAAGAAGAAATTATTGCTCCGAAAAGATACAACTAAACTTTAGAAAATTTTTATCGCCTCGAATTTGGGGCAATTTTTTTTGCCTGGAATTGATAATTTTGCTTGATTTTTTTCCCATATGGCTTTAAAATAATTACAATAACTAAAATTTAAATGTTTGGAGGTCTCGATATGGCTCTTCCGCCCCCTGAAGTGGCTCAAGCTTCAAAATGGTATCCTTTCTATCACACCGCTCCGCCGGTTGGCTGGCTCAACGATCCTAACGGTTTCTGCTGGTACAAAGGCGAATATCACATTTTCTATCAGCATCATCCGTTCTCTGTAGATTGGGGTCCAATGCACTGGGGTCATTCCACGAGTAAAGATTTCTGCCACTGGACACACCAACCTATTGCTATTGCGCCAGGCGCGTTTTCCGAAGGTCATGAATGGTACGACTGGGACGGCTGCTTCAGCGGCTGCGGCGTAGAATTTGAAGGTAAACTCTGGCTTATGTACACCAGTCAGCGCTTCAACGGTCCTGGTGGCGTTAATGCTTCCGCTAATCCGTCCGGTTATAATCCTTCCGGCAGTGCAGGCGGCGGTAACGTAACCGAGCGCCAGTGCTACGCTTATTCTGAAGACGGAATTCACTTCACAAAATACGAAAAGAATCCGGTTATTGACATTCCGAACGACCACCCGATTATCGCAAATATCGACTTCAGAGATCCAAAAATCTGGGATCACAACGGCAAATATTACTGCGTCATCGGCAACAGAATCCGCGACCGTTCGCGTACGCAAATTGTTTTGTTTGAATCCAGCGATTTCTTTAACTGGACGTATAAATCCGTCGTTGCCATTTCCAAACCGGATTACTCTGAAGGTACGATGTGGGAATGCCCAGGCTTTGCGCATTTCGGCGATAAATATGTCATGATAATTTCGCCGCAGCATGTTCCGCCGCAAGGTCGCCTCTTCCACAATATTCACCAAGCCGGTTATATGGTTGGCTCGCTCGATTACGATCAAGGCGTCTTTACGCACGGCGATTTTTACACGTTCGATTACGGCTTCGACTTTTACGCAACCACAATGATGAAACATCCGGATACCGGACGCTACTTTATTATCGCTTGGATGGCTGCGTGGCAAAGTCCGTTCCCCGAACAGGCTGACGGCTGGGCAACTATGCTCACAATTCCGCGCGAACTCAAAATGCGCGAAGACGGCAAAGTTCTTACAGTTCCGCCGGAAGAACTTAAAGGCTTGCGCAAAGAACACGTCGGCTATCAAAACGTCAAAATCGATAAGCCTACAAAACTTGACGGCGTAAAAGGCAGCATTGGCGAACTTATTGTTGAAATTGATCCGAAACAGGCGTTCAAAATCGAATTGCGCGTTGGCGAAGGTAATGAATCTGAGCAACCCGAAAAAACTATTTTCAGCTATGAGCCAAAAGAAAGAGTTATTGCGCTCAATCGCGACTTTGCTGGAGCTGGTGGTAAGGGCGTTCGCGAGTTCGAGATTGATCCTTGCGAAACTATGGAATGGCGTTTCTACCTTGACCGCTCTTCGATTGAACTTTTTGTTAACGGCGGCGAATATGCAATGACAACCCGCGTTTATCCGCGTACGACTTCTGACGATATCGTTTTCGCACCGGTTGACGCGCCGATTGAAATTAAGTCTGTTGATTATTACAAATTTGCTTAATTCTCCACGTTCGTTGAAATAAATTTTTACTTGCTCGCTAATGCGGGCATTTTTTTTGCCTATTAAAAATCCAGAGATTTTCTGATAATAGCGTTTTCGCGTCGATTGAAATTAAGTCTGTCGATTATTACAAATTCGCTTAATTCTCCATGTTCGTTGAAATAAATTTTTACTTGCTCGCTAATGCGGGCATTTTTTTTGCTCATAAAAAACCAGATATTTTCTGATATTCGTTTTCGCGCCGATTGAAATTAAATCCGTGGATTATACAAATTCGCTTAGATATATCTTTGGTTGTTTGTTTTTAAGGAAAAATTATTATTCATTAAAATTTGATTAAATTTGCCGTTATAATCTTGCCAAAAATTTTTACTGTGATAAAATTTAACCAATCGAAGTTATTTTTTATCAAGGAGCGTGACCCGCATGAATAGATTTTTGGCGGCGTTGTTTTTCGCATTTTTTACCGTCGCACAGTTGTCCATTGTGAGCGCGGCTCAATCGCCGTTGCGCTATCAAGTTTATATTGAAAAAAGCGGTTGGTTGTCTGAGGTTAGCGATAATGTTGCCACTGGAACTACCGGACAAGGCAGGCGGCTTGAAGCTATCAGAATTTCGTTGGGAAATGGCGGCGGTATCCAGTATTGCGCGCACGTCGAAAAGGAAGGCTGGCAAAATTGGCGGAGTTCTGGTCAAGTTGCCGGAACGATGGGCAAAAGTCTTCGGATGGAAGCCATTAAAATTAAGTTGACTGGTAACTACGCTAATTTCTATGATATTTATTACAGGGTGCACGTCGAAAAAAAGGGCTGGCTCGGCTGGGCGAAAAATGGCGAAACCGCAGGCTCTACCGGTCAAGGCTTGAGAATTGAGGCTATTCAAATTAAACTCGTAGCTAAAAATAACGCTAATTACAACAGCAGAAATGATACCCGCAACAACGACCGGTACGATAACCGCAGAAATAGAAACGGCTCGTACGAAGATCGGAACAGGCGCGAGCGGCGTTAAAGATATTGAATGTATTTTAGTGGTTCGTCCAAGCGGCGAACAATTTTTTTTTGCAATATCCTTGTCAAAATTTTTTGCTGTGATATAATTCAAGTATCGGGGTTTAGCGCAGTTTGGGTAGCGCGTCTGATTTGGGATCAGAAGGTCGTGAGTTCAAATCTCACAACTCCGATTATTTTTTTTTGAGAGGTGTGGTTTGCTTGAAGAAATTATTTGCCGCAATGTTCTTTGCGTTTTTGGCAATTGCGCAGTGGTCAGTTGCCAATGCAATGCAACAGTCGCAATTATTTTATGAGGCTTATGTTGAAAGCGAAGGCTGGATGTCAACTGTTGCTGAAGGTGAAGTTGCCGGAACTGTCGGCGAGGGCAGGCGTCTCGAAGCTATCAGAATGTCGCTTGACGGGGGTAGCGGTATCCAGTATTGCGCTCATGTTGAAAAAGATGGTTGGCAAAATTGGAAACATGACGGTCAAGTTGCTGGTACAATCGACAAAGGTTTGAGAATGGAAGCTATCAAAATTAAATTGACTGGTAGCTACGCAAATTTGTATGATGTTCAATACAGAGTGCACATTGAAAAAGAAGGCTGGCTTGGCTGGGTTAAAAATGGCGCTGTCGCAGGAACTACCGGTAAAGGCTTGAGAATTGAAGCTATTCAAATTAAACTCGTATCAAAAAGCGGCAGTCACAAAAGATGGGACGATGACGACGACCGCTATGACGACGACGATTATGACGATGACCGCGGATATTATCACAACGGACATAGACGCCATCATCATGAACGCCGTGGATCCTATGACGGAGTTACCGAATAAGAATTTTAGAAATTTCCAATGATGTACATAAAAAATCGGGTAAGGTTTCAAACCTCGCCCGAATTTTTATTTTTAGCAGAAAAAATTTTTTTAGCCAAGGTTAGCTGCCGCCTTATCGCCAAAAAATTGCCGGATAGTATTTTTAGCCTGCTGTTTAATATCGTCGGTAATATACATATGCGCCAATGCCATAGCCCCCGCAATCGCCGCGGCGTCGTCCGAGTAACCAACAAACGGCGTAATGTCTGGAATCAAATCAATCGGCGAAATAAAATAGCCAAGCGGAGCAATGACACCTGCGCGAATGTGCATGGGCACGTTGGGATTTTTGGCGACATAGAAAAGTTGAAGCGATTTGTAAACTAAACCAAGCCCCGCCGATTTGACGGCGCTTTTGACTTTAGAAAACAATCCCGAATCTGAATAATCACCTGCATAATTTTCAACGTCCGGCTGTTTTGCCATAATTATCACTCCTAAAAATATTAAAGTACTTTTACACCTATATATCGATTAAAAATTCTTGGTGTATAATAGCTTTAAAATCTCCTCTAAAATATTATCGAAAGGGGGAGATTTTTTTGTTTGCTGTGAAGAAAATCGAAATGGTTAACAAAACTTTTCGCATGCCGACTGACTTGGTGAAACGCCTCGCCGAAGTCGCCCAACAACAAGGCGTTTCCGTGAATAATCTTGTCAGTCAATGCTGCGAATACGCGCTCAGTCATATGGACAAACCTAAACAAGACGAAACTAAAGATTAAGGCGCGATTCTGGCTGTAGCATAACACAAAGATTTTCGGCTGTGTTGTTATGGCGGGACAATTTAAAAATGTGAGCTTAGTCAATCGGCTGGGCTCATTTTTATTTTTGCGCTTGCTTACAGTCAATAAATCGACTACAATACCTGCGGCAAGGAGTTGAAGATTTTTGTTTGCAAGAATTAGGGCGGTATCGTCATATCTGCCGGAAACCGTTGAGAAAAATGCTGATTTAGTTGACAAGCGCGTTATTAAAAAAATTGGCGTGATTGAGCGTCATGTTGTCGCGCAGGACGAAGCGGCGAGTGATTTAGCAGTCAAGGCGGCTGAAAAACTTTTTGACGAATACAAAATCAGTCGCGACGATACAGAATTTATTTTGCTGTGCGTGCAACATCCGGATTATCTTGGTCCGCACACAGCGGCGCAGATTCAAGACAGGCTCAAACTTTCAAAAAATGTCGGCAGTATGGATATTTCGCTGGGTTGTTCGGGCTACATTTACGGTTTGGCGACGGCTAAGGGCTTGATTGAAACCGGCTTAGTTAAAAATATTTTGCTGATAACGTCGAGCGTCTATACCAAGTACATTAATGCAAAAGATTTGGCGATACGCCCGTTGTTTGGCGACGGCGCAACTGCCACGTGGATTGAAGCGGTCGATGAACCGGCGGAAAATATTCGTGCGTTTGTATTTGGGACGGACGGCGCGCGTTTCGATAAGCTGTATATTCCGGTTGGCGGGAGTAAATTTATGCCGCGAGACAATCCGGAGATTTTTGAAACGGACGAAGGCGGTAATGTTCATTCCAATTACGAGATTCATATGGACGGCTCGGCGCTGGCTTATTTTACTATGCACGAAATACCCAAGCTGATTGACGACGTGCTTGACAAGGCTAAACTCACTCGCGCAGATTTGGATTATTGCATTTTTCACCAGGCGAATAAATTGATGCTGGAATATCTGCAGAAAAAGGCTGAACTTGAAAATGTGCCGTACTTCAACGATATTTCTAAATCCGGCAATTTAATTTCCGGCAGTGTGCCATATGCGATTGAGCAGGTTATCAAGTCCGTTGCTCCTGCGCGACTGCGAAAAGTTTTGCTGACTGGTTTTGGCGTAGGATTGAGCTGGGCGGGCTGTATTGTAGATTTGTCTCAAACTCTAAGAGATAATTTATAGAAAAACTTATTTTCGCAAGCGATGTTGCAGATTCATCTTCAATTTATAAAAAATTTATTTTTGCGGGTTGTATTGTAGATTTATCGAAAATTTTTCAAAGGTAAGGTGATTTTTATGAAAAAATTTATTTTAGCACTGGCGCTTTTTTTAATGAGCCTGTCGAGCGTCGAAGCGGCGGAAATTGACAGCGCGCTCTATTTGGGAAATGCTGACGTAAATTATCCGTTGGTTATCGTTGAAGATTCTGCAGTGGCGGCTAAAATAAACAAGGAAATTCGCGCAGAAGTTCAGCGGCTGATTAATACCGTGAATGAATCTATGGCGAATGGCGAATTTAATTCCGTGGTAATGGAAATTGATTATCGAATCCCCTGCAATCATAAAGACGGACTTTTGAGCATAATTCTTGACCAATACGTAAACTATGAAAATTCGGCGCACCCTTCGCGTTATTACCGCACGCTGAATTTCAATTCCAGTACCGGCGAAAGAATTTGGGCGAGCAGTTTGACAGAAATTGGTCCGAACGTCAACGGCGAAGATTATTATTCACCGAAAAATATCACGCGCCGCCTTTTTGCTTACGTCGAGAAAAATAATATCGTGTTGTTCGAGGATTTTCAACAATTAATCGCAGTTCCGGAAGAATTTTATTTTGACGATGCAACGCACGTGCATTTCATTTTCCAGCAGGGTGAAATTGCGCCCTATGCAGTTGGGATTATCGATTTGGATGACGGCGTAAAAACTGAATAGAAAATTTTCGTTTAAGCTCTCGAATTTTCGGGGGCTTATTTTTTTGCGCAAAATTAAATTGCATTGCCGCGCGCTAAATGTTAGAATACCAGCGACGATAAGAGTTCGGATTGCGTTTTTTCTGTTAAATTGTAGGAGGTTTTTTTATTGAAAATTTTAAGCGAGGTTGTTGACAGTGAGAAATGAGGCGAGAATTGAACAAAAATTGCAGATAATTCCATTGGGCGGCTTAGGCGAAATCGGAAAAAATATGACAGTGATTCGTTGCGGCGACGAAATGATTTTAATTGATTCGGGGCTGATGTTTCCGGAAACTGATATGCTCGGCGTAGATTTAGTTATACCGGATATTTCGTACGTACTAGAAAACCAGCAATGTTTGAAGGCGATAGTACTGACGCACGGACACGAAGATCATATTGGCGCGTTGCCGTACATTTTAAAGCAACTGTCAGTTCCGGTTTATGGCACAAGGTTAACGCTGGGAATATTGGAAGGTCGGCTAAAAGAAAACGGCGTTGATTCGGGAAATTTGCGCGCCGTTACGCCAGGCGAAATTGTTATGCTGGGCTGTTTCAGCGTCGGTTTTATCCGCGTCAATCATTCGATACCGGATTCGGTTGGTTTGTCGATAAAGACGCCGGTTGGTATGATTGTTCACACGGGCGATTTCAAATTTGATTATACGCCGGTTGACGGCAAGATGACGGATTTTCGGCGATTTGCGGATTTGGGCAATAAAGGCGTTTTGGTTTTAATGGCTGATTCGACAAATTCTGAAAAGGAAGGTCACACGCTCAGCGAAAAAACTGTAGGCGTAGCGTTTAATCGCGAATTTCAAAATGCGCAGGGACGAATTATCGTAGCAACTTTTTCGTCGAATGTTCACCGGATTCAGCAGGTTATTGATACGGCTGTGAAATATCGGCGGCGCGTGGCGATTTTGGGACGCAGTATGGTTAACGTTGTGAATATTTCGCTGGAGCTGGGCTACATTCACGCGCCCGAAGGCGTCATTATCGACATTGAGGAAATTGTGAATTATCCTGCAAATCGCGTTGTTATCATAACGACGGGCAGTCAAGGCGAACCGATGAGCGCGTTAACTCGAATGGCGATGAGCGACCACCGGCAAGTTGACATTGTGCAGGGCGACACGGTTATAATTTCCGCCACGCCGATTCCTGGCAATGAAAAAGTTGTTGCTAAGACGGTTGATAATTTATTGCGGCTGGGCGCGAATGTCATTTACAGCCGGAGTGACGGCATACACGTTTCTGGGCATGCGTCGCAGGAAGAATTGAAGCTTATGCACAATCTGATTAAGCCGAAATTTTTTATACCGGTACACGGTGAATTGCACCATTTGCACGCGCACGCGAAATTGGCTGAAGAACTTGGAATGCCACGCGACCATATTTTTGTCGGTGAAAATGGCTATGTTTTTGAATTTACGCGGGAGCGCGGGAAAATCGTCGGCAGAATTAATTGGGGCGTAGTGATGGTTGACGGCTTAGGCGTGGGCGATGTTGGGAATATTGTCCTGCGCGACAGGCGGCAACTTTCGCAGGATGGGATTTTAATTGTCGTGGTTACTATGAACAAGGAAACCGGCAAAGTTGTAGCTGGACCGGATATAGTTTCGCGCGGCTTTGTTTATGTGCGTGAATCCGAGGAACTCATGGAAGACGCCAAGCAGCGCGTTTGTCAAGCTTTGAAGCGTTGCGTTGAGGAAAAAATTTCCGATTGGTCGACTATGAAAATTAATGTTAAGGACGCACTCGCGCAGTTTTTATTCGACCAAACTCGCCGCCGCCCAATGATTTTGCCGATTATTATGGAGATTTAAATGATTGATTCAAGCTTCGTACACCTGCACAATCACACAGAATACAGTTTGCTGGACGGCGCGGCGCGCATTACCGATTTGCTTGAACAGGCGAAAAATTTTGGAATGGGCGCGCTGGCGATAACCGATCACGGCAATATGTACGGCGTGATTAATTTTTACAAAGCGGCGCTGAAAATTGGGATTAAGCCGATAATTGGGTGCGAAGTTTATGTTGCGCCGACTTCACGGAAAATTCGCGCTGAAGTTGACGGCGAAAAATATTTTCACTTGATTTTGTTAGCTGAGAATAATGAAGGCTACAGAAATTTGGTTAAGCTGGTATCGCTGGCGGCGACCGAAGGATTTTATTACAAGCCGCGCGTTGACAAGGAAATTTTGAAAAAATATCACCGCGGCTTAATCGCTTTAAGTGCGTGCGTGGCGGGCGAAATTCCCAAGGCTATTTTGAAGCAAAATATTTCCCGCGCTACTGAACTTGTTAATGAGTATGTCGAAATTTTTGGGCGGAATAATTTTTTTCTTGAATTGCAAAATCACGGCTTAGAAGAAGAAAAAATTGTTCGCGAGGAACTCATAAAAATTTCGCGCGTTTTGAATATTCCGCTGGTTGCGACGAATGACGCGCATTATGTGCGCCGCGCCGATAGCGAATTTCAAGATATTTTGCTTTGCATTCAAATGAATAAAACGGTTGACGATAAACACAGGTTGCGCTTTCCCTCTGACGATTATTATTTGAAGTCGGCGGGGGAAATGCGCCTTCTTTTTGCGGAAATTCCGGAAGCGTGCGATAACACTTTGAAAATTGCGGCGCGGTGCGATGTGACTTTTGAATTTGGGAAATTGCACTTGCCGATTTATCCTTTGCCGAAAAATTTTAAGAGCGACATTGAATATTTGCGGAAACTTTGTCGCGAAAAACTTTGCACGCGGTACTTGCTTTTCACGGACGAAATTATGACACGGCTGGATTATGAGCTTGACATTATTAATCGGATGGGCTACGCGGGTTATTTTTTAATTGTGTGGGACTTCATAGATTTTGCGAAACGAAATGGCATAGCGGTTGGACCAGGGCGCGGTAGTGCGGCGGGCAGTATCGTTGCGTACATTTTGGGAATTACCGAGATTGATCCGCTCGAATTTAATTTACTGTTTGAGAGATTTTTGAATCCGGAGCGCGTGACGATGCCGGATATTGACATAGATTTTTGTTACATACGCCGCGATGAAGTTATCGAGTATGTCAAAAATTTTTATGGAGAAGAACGCGTCGCGCAGATTGTGACATTTGGGACTATGGCGGCAAAGGCGGTTGTACGTGATGTTGTGCGGGCGTTAAATATTCCATACGCGGAAGGTTCGCGGATTGTTGCGATGATACCCAATGAGTTAAAAATTACGCTTGAAAAGGCGTTGCAGACTTCGCGGGATTTGGCGCGTGAATATGAAAATAATGCTCAAGTTCGGCGCGTGATAGACTTTGCGAAAATGCTTGAAGGGCTGCCGCGTCATTCTTCGACGCACGCCGCGGGAATTGTCATTTCAAAATTGCCGCTGACAAATTACGTACCGGTGCAAATTTCAAATGACACGCTCGTGACGCAATACGACAAAGACACAATCGAAGAACTTGGATTGCTGAAAATGGACTTTCTCGGCTTGCGAACTTTGACGATAATTGACGAAGCCATTGCAAACGTACAGCAAACGCGCGGGATAAAAATTGACATAACGAAAATACCATTGCGCGACAAATTGACTGCGGAAATGTTATCGGCAGGCAAAACGGGCGCGGTATTTCAAATGGAATCTGCAGGAATGACGAAACTTGTTCGGGATTTGAAACCGGAAGGTTTTGCAGATTTGATACCGACAGTTGCTTTGTACAGACCTGGACCATTGGGCAGCGGTATGGTTGAAGATTTTATAAACGGCAAGCACGGCGTCAAGAAACCGGAATATCTTCACCCAAAATTAGAGCCGATATTGAAAGAAACATTCGGCGTGATTTTATATCAAGAACAGGTTATGCAAATTGTACAGGCGCTGGCGGGCTTCACGTTGGGACAAGCGGATTTATTGCGGCGTGCGATGGGCAAGAAAAAAGCCGAGATACTTTTAGCACAGAAGACGAATTTTTTAGCGGGCTGTGCGGTGAATAATGTTGACAAAGATTTAGCGGCGAAAATATTTGAATTGCTGTTGCATTTTGCGGATTATGGATTCAACAAATCGCACTCGGCGGCGTACGGATTAATCGCGTGGCAGACGGCGTATTTGAAGGCGCATTATCCGGTAGAATTTATGGCGGCGATGTTGTCGAGCGTCATGGATTCGGACAAGGTGAACAATTATATCGACGTTGCGAAAAATATGGGGCTGAAAATTTTGCCACCGGATATAAATTTGAGCGGCGTACATTTTCAAGTGGAGCGCGGCGCGATAAGATTTGCGTTATCGGCGATTAAAAATATTGGCGAAACGACGATTAGCGGCTTGGTGAAAGTTCGTGAGAGCGGCGGCGAATTTAAGTCGCTGTTAGATTTTTGCAAACGAATTGATTTGCGGAATTTCAATAAGCGTGCGATAGAAAATCTGATAAAGTGCGGGGCGTTTGATTGTATTGATTCGCGCAGGACGGCGTTATTGGCGTCATTAGATGCGGCGTTTCTGGAAGGTTCGATTGTGCAGGAAAATAAAGCGAGCGGGCAAGTCAGCCTGTTTGACGACGAAAAATTTTCCATAAGCAATTACAGCGTGCCGGAAATTCTCGAAAAGTCGCGGCTCGAGATTCTCAATGACGAAAAGGAAGCGCTTGGATTTTATATGTCGGGCAATCCGCTTGATGAATTTGCTGATAAAGTTTCTGGGCTTTTCAAGATTGGCGAGATTAAACGCGGCGAAAATTTTTCTGGCAAGAATATAAAAATTGGCGGAATGATAATTGATTTGCGGCAAATCACCACGAAGAAGGGCGAAATGATGGCGTATATTACGCTTGAGGATTTGAGCGGCAAATTGAGTGTGAAGATTTTTCCGAATGTTTTTGACAGCTGCGTGAATTTTATTATGGTTGATGAGATTGTCGTGATTGAGGGGCGGCTTGAAGGTTCTCATTTCGTGGCAAAAAATATAATTGCGGCGAAAGATTATGTTCCGGAAATTTATTTGACTTTGCCGAATGTCGAAATTGAAAATCAACTGCGCGAGATTTTAAAAAAATATTCCGGAGAGAATGTTGTTTATTTAAAAAAATCCGGCAAATGGCAGCGTCAATCCGATTTGAAAGTTGAAATTAACGCCGACCTTCGCGCAGAAATTCAAAATCTTCTCGGTGAAAAAAATATTCGCATCTATTAACGGCATTTCTTTACTTTTTTAAAAAAAGAAAGAAACGCCTAGCAAAGAAAGAAAAATGCCCGCTGTAGTCACATCACGTGACTAGCGCGGGCGGGGCGCGCATCCGTGCGCGCCTCTTTTCGTGTAAATCAAAAGTTTTATTGCGGATTATAAATTCTTTTTGTGGACAATCGAACTAATTGCAAATGCCATTCCAGCAAGCGGAATTTGTCTGTCAACTGCGCCGCATTCAAACGCCGATTTCGGCATACCGTAAACTATACAGCTTTGCTCGTCTTGTCCCAATGTCAAAGCGCCGTGCTGTTTCATTTCAAGTAAGCCCGCCGCGCCGTCATGACCAATGCCAGTCAAAATTACGCCCAATGAAGTCGCTCCGGCTAATTCGGCTACCGATTTAAATAAAATATCGACAGCAGGACGGCAAGAATGTACCGGCGGCGCCATAAAACAGCGAATTTGCAAATGCTCATTGTAGCGGCACAACTTCATATGAATACCGCCAGGCGCAATGTAAACGCAGTCGTTTTGAATAATTTCGCCGTTTTCGCCTTCCTTGACAGTTAAAACGCATTCCCTGTTCATGCGGTCGGCAAATAATTTGGAAAAGCCCGCGGGAATATGCTGCACAATGACTATCGGTGGGAGTGGCGGACGTAATCGCGGCAAGATCGTTGCCAGCGCCTCCACGCCGCCCGTTGATGATCCTATCGCTACTAAATTTATTCTGTTCACCAATCTCACCACCTTGCAAATTTTAACGCGGTTTAGCAAAAATCATACGCCCCGCCGAAGTTTGCAAAGCGCTCGTCACTTCAACGGATATTGTACGACTTAAATATCTGTGCCCATTTTCAATAACAATCATAGTGCCGTCGTCAAGATACGCCACGCCTTGCCCAGGCTCTTTGCCGTCGCGGACAACTTGAACCTTCATAGTTTCGCCTGGTATCACCACGGCTTTAACGGCGTTCGACAAATCATTGATATTCAGCACTTCGACGCCGCGCAGTTGAGCAACTTTATTCAAATTAAAATCGTTGGTTATAATTTTGCCGCCGACTTTCTGCGCGAGCCGAACCAATTTTGAATCGACTTCGTGAATATCTTCAAAATCGACATTCATAACTTCAACGTTAAGCGACGGGTTATCTTGAATTTTTTGCAAAACGTCAAGCCCGCGTCTGCCGCGTACGCGCCGCAAACTATCAGGCGAATCGGCTATGTGCTGAACTTCCTCAAGCACGAATACCGGAATTAACAGCGTACCTTCCAAAAATCCGGTTTTGCAAATATCGGCTATGCGCCCATCGATTATAACGTTTGTGTCGAGCAATTTATAATTTTTATTTTTATCGGCTTTAACAAGATTAACTTTCGGCTGAGGATTTTCCTCCGCAGGCGCAGTTTCAGTCGGCTTTTCGGTTTCAGTTTGAGTTTCGGTTTGAACTTCAGCCGTTTCAACTTCTTTAGCCTTAGCCTCGCGACTGCGCAAAATTTCTTTCAATACGCGCGGTACAAATGCAAAACTGCCGGTTAATTCTTTACGTTTTTTTATAGTTATGCGAATGCCCAATGTGCCGAGCACGATACTAAAAACAATCGGAATATAATTCCCAACAACAGGAACACGCGAAAAAGCATTACCCAATAAATCCGCAATAATAAGTCCTATAGCCAATCCCACAGCGCCCGCAATTACGTCGTGAATCGGCATTTTACTAAGCTGTTTTTCGACAAATGCTGTGAAATTTCCCAACCGACGAATCAGAAACGGCGATACAAACCAGCCGCATATTCCGCCCAATATCGCGCCAATCGATATACATATCAAACTGGCTAACGTCAGCTGAAAAATCCCCAGGTCGACTGAAAAAAGTTCCGTTGAAATCAAATCTGCCATAAACGGACTTGCAAATCGGCAAAGTGCCCCGCCCGCTATGATCAACGTTAATGTTATAAAAAATCTTATCACTTTATCGAGCATAAGCTACACCTCCTCAATTCAAATTTAACATATTAATATGAAAATTTAATGAGCCGCCTCTGAAAATAAATACGCCACCAACTTTTTAAACTACAAAATTTTCGGTTGATGGCGCACTGTTTTTTTCCTGTTGGATTTAATTATGCGCAGGAGTTGTAATTATTATGGCGATAAAAACTAAATCCTCGTCGCCGATATTTTCAATACCGTGCATTGAGCCGTCAGGACAAAAAGTCGTTTCGCCGACGTTTACTTCATAAAATTTATCGTTATCGTTGTATTTGGCTTTGCCCTGCAAAATATGATAAGTTTCAGAATCGCCGTAGTGGTAATGAGCGCCAATCGACGCGCCCGCCGGTATCGTAACTTTAGCAAACATTTTGCACTGTCCGAGCATTTCAGCTGGCGTCAAAAGGTGAGTAATTTGAATTTCGCCCTTACCGCCGGCTTTATTTTTCGCCGAAACAGTTTCGTTTTTAATCAGCGGCATAAAATTTCCCCCCAATTACTTTTTAATGCTGCCGGTTTCGATTAAAAATCTGCGGACGGCGTCCTGCCAATCCGGCAAACGATTAAAACCGGCGTCGTCTAA
The DNA here is from genome assembly GCA_905234705.1 of uncultured Selenomonadaceae bacterium. Lineage (GTDB taxonomy): Bacteria > Bacillota > Negativicutes > Selenomonadales > Selenomonadaceae > Quinella. The sequence continues at coordinate 24,527 of CAJOIB010000008.1, forward strand.
ACTTTTTTTACTAAGTCTGGAATTAAGCGGACGTTTCGCGGGCGTCGGATAATCAGCGCTGGGAATTTTTTCGATATTAATTTTTTTGCCAACCTGCTTGAAAATTTCTTCCGCAAATTCCGCCCAACTGCAAAAGCCCTCGTTCGTGGCGTGGTAAATCCCAAATTTATCGCTGTGAACCATATCAACCAAAAGCGGCGCAAGGTCAGCGGTATATGTCGGGCTACCAATCTGATCGTCGACTATTTGAAGTTTGCGGCGGCGCTTACCAAGTTCCAGCATTGTTTTAACGAAATTTTTACCATTAGCGCCAAAAACCCAGCTTATTCTCACGATAAAATAATCGCGCAGAATTGCCGCAACGGAATTTTCGCCCAAAAGTTTGCTTGTGCCGTAAATGTTAATCGGATTTTTTTCGTCGTGAATTTCGTAAGGTTCAGTGCCTTCGCCGCCGAAAACGTAATCGGTGCTGACGTAAAGCATTTTTGCGCCAATTTCGCGGCAAGCTTCGGCAATGCGGCGCGTTCCCATTCCATTAACAGTCAGGGCAAGTTCAGCTTCTTCTTCGGCTTTGTCAACGGCGGTATAAGCCGCGCAGTGAATGACGACTTCGGGCTTTTTCTCAAGGATAAAACTTTTTGCGCCTTCCTCGGTCGTCAAATCAATTTCGTTTCGGGTTGTGCCGATAAAATCTTCGCCGCGGCGTTCGAGTTCTTTAACCACGTCGTGACCAAGCTGTCCGGTAATTCCTGTAACCAAAATCATATTCGGTTTATTCACCTCTTAATAAATTTCCGCGTCTTCGGGATGTTTTCTGATGTAGTCAACGTATTTATTGTACTCGTCTTCAAAACTTTTGTCCTCTGTTGCGTTAAGCTGAAAGGACATCAGCGCAATAGCGGCGATACGCGAAATTTCGTGCGATGGAAAAGTTTTAATCAAATGAATAATTGCTTTGGCGCTCTCTTCGATAACCTCGCCGTCGTACTTTGCAAAACGATTCATTAACAGCAAATCGAACATCTGTTGCTCCAAGGGCGACCAACCCAGCGCAATTCCGGCATTAGAGCGCGGGTACTGCCCATGAATATCAATTTCTTCGTCAGTGTCGCCAATATCCGGAATATAAACTTCGTCGTCGTCAATAATGTTTTTCCGCATTTATAAAATCCCTCCCAATGAATTTTTTGGTATAACCGCACTTAGTATATACCGATTAACGATTTAAATCAAGTAAAGTGTTTTACGCGGGCGCGGCAGGATTTTTTTCAGCGGGCGTCAAATAAACTTGCAATGCTAAAAAGCAGATTATCAATTTGTACTAAGGAGGGATTCCCAATGGATAGTCTAAGCTCCGAAATGATTGAACAACTTCGAGGTTTATTTGGGCAAATGGTGGAATCGCGACGGCATTTGCGTCCGATTTTATCAGACATTGCCGCTTCGATTGACAAGGGTTTTTTCATTGACGCTGATTCGGAAGAAGTAACTCAGCTGTTGAAGAAAATTTTGGAAGTGCAGGAGCAGCTTTCCGGTGTCGAACAGCTTAAACGCGCCGCCAATTCCAAAAAACTTGAGCAGGTCGATAAAAGCCTTGGTTTATTGGAGCAAAATTGTAAACGCGACGAAATTAATTCAACTCTTGCGCGAATTTCAACTTTGGTTGTGGATTCGGACGATCAAGCGATTTTGGACGCCGTTATGAAAGTTAAAATGCAGGCTGAACATTTGAGAAATAAATCCGGCAAATTAGAGCCCGCGCAATTCGATAAGCAAGCCGAGAGATTTGTTTTGCTCGTTGAAATTATCGACAACGCGGAAGCTTTTTCTGCCAATGATTTTTTGAAAATCTCAGCCAGTTTCCAGGACAATCCGCTAATCGGTATGATTTTGACAAGCCACATTCTGCATTTTCCGCAGCCGGTTGAGGAAGAAGATTATGCTGAAGAAACTCCGCCGCCCAATGACGCTAAAGAAAGTATTTCGACTGAGCCGACTAAACACAAATTGAGCGCAGTTCGGCGGCAGGCGGATAAAATTCAGCCCGACCTTTCGCTTGTGCTTGTTGACGAAAAAAATTTTACTATCGAAAAGGCGACCGTGAAAAAGTTGCTGACAATCAAATCTTTCAACAACAAAGTACACGAACTTTTTGACGCGGTTGACCCGATGCCGATTTTCAAAGTACTCATTAAAACCAGGATATTTTTCAGCGAAGACCCCAAGGATATTTTGGTTTCCGGCAAATTGACAAAAAAAATTGCCGCACTTGTCCCGCGCATTTTCAACAAACTTTTCAGCTGGGGAATTGTCGATAAAATCACGTGGCGCGGAAGCGAATTTTATTTTCTGAATGATTTTGGATTAGATTTGTGCATTCGTTCGTTTACGCACACTTCGCCGCCTTCGCCCAGTGAAGATTATTTTGCTGAAATGGTAAGTTCGATGCAATTTTCGATTATGCTCATGTCGGAGGCGCGGCTCAAAGGCGACCTCAAAATCAAATTCAATTACAATCCGAACATACCGGCGGCGCGCGCGCTCATGCTTTCCAAAGAAGGCACTATCGACGTAATTTTAATGTTCTCGCTGATTTTGCTCGGTGAAAAGTGGGAAATGCAAATTGCGCGTTTCAAACTTTTAATCGAACACGAAATTGATTCGCCTGCTGAATTGAAGGCGGTATTTTTATTTGCATTTTCGGAAAAAGATTTGCCGTGGCTGAAATTTTTCGACACCACCAAATTCAAGAAGATAAAATTTTTTATGCTGACATGGGACGGACTTTTGGATCAAGACGGCAATGAAGTTGATTTAGACAACTGGAAAGATATTTGCGATATTTCCGCGCCTATGGAAAAGCCCAATTTCAAAAATTTTAAGCCGAAGGGCAGACCAAGAAAAAATGTCAGCGTCGAAGATATTTTGGGATTTAAAGCTGCTAAAAAACCTGCCGCGCCGAAAACTAATCCGCAACCGAAAGAGCCCGAAATTAGCCTTTTTGAATTTCTCGCAAATAATAAAAAAGTTCTTGAAGACGAGACAGAAACCGCGGAAATTTCCGATACCGAAATTGAAGAGCCTGTTATCGACGTTGAAGTGGACGAGCCGGTTGTTGATGTTGAAACGGAAACGGAAACTGAAATTATTTTTGAGCCTGAAACTGAAACTAAGATTGAGACTGTACCGATGCCGCCGCCTGAGCCGGAAATTGAAATTGTTAAGACTTCGGACGATGATATTGTCACGGCGGATATTTTAACCAGCGTGATTAATCTTTTCAAAATCGGCGCGAATGGGCGCGGTATGCTGGCTTTGCACGCGCTGAAAGATTATTTTTCGGGCGAAGATGACGGCGAATTGGCGGTTGAATCGCTCACAAAAGAAATTGGCTTTATTCTCGACGACCCGCTGACTTTGCGCAATCTGCATAATTTTGACACGTTTAATTTTTGGACGGGCGGCGCTGAAATTCCAAAGGCGAATCTCGGCAATACGTTTGATTATTTGAATCTCGCCGCGACGATTAAAAATTTCTTTGCGCCCGCGAATCCGACCAGCTATCAACTTCAAAAACTTTGGAAACAAATTAATGAAGATAAGGCTAACAGCGTGCTGAAAATTCTCCCCGCCGCGAAAAATCTTATCAGCGTTTTTAACATTTTCACTGAAAAAACTCACCGCGCCTTTGCCGATTGTCTCAATGAGGGCGGCGATACCGGCGAAAATAAATTCAAAGCCGTGCTCGCGCAGATTGAGAATATGAAAAATATCATCGAAAATGTTTTGCATTCGGACGTGAATCACCGCCGCGTCAAAGACGTTATCACGCAACTTTTCCGCAACAACGGTTTAGCGCGGAAATACCTTGACGTCGATAAATTTTCTGTGGACGAGATTTTAGATTTTTGCCGCCGGTTTGAGAAAGTTGACCTGCGCGACATTGTTGCTGACGCGAACGCGACGATTGACGACGAACTTTTTTCTGAAGATAAAATCGGCGAATTTCTTGACTACATTTGGGACAATCCGGTTGTGCAGCTTGTTCGCCGCGAGCATGAACCATTTCACGGACCTAAGCGCAAAAAAGTTACCGTTACGATGGCGCAACTTTTGACTACGCTTTTAAGTTACGTACACGCGAAGAAAAATCTCGAAATTTCGGGCGGCGCTAATAAGCAAAGCGCGCCGGTTGATAAAGCGCTGGATATTTTGTCCGATTTGAAAAAGCAAATCACTCGCGCAGAAAAGCGGGCGAATTTGGGGCATTTGGTTTTCCGCGCATTTGTCGAAAATCTGATTAAGCGGCTCAAGGGCGAAGATACCGCGCTGAATTACAATGAGTGTTTGATTGGCGCGAATTACATTGAGTTGGAAAATAATTTGCCGGTTATGGAATCTTTTGGCGTGGAAGAATTTTCGCTGAAAAGTCGCACGGCTGAATTTGAAGAAAATCTGCGCGATAAAACTTTTGCCGAAGCTTTGAGAGTTGCGTATGAGGCGGCGCTGAAAAATTATGACTGCGGGATTTTGCAGGATTTAGCTAAAAATTATTTGGCGCAGTTGGGAACTTCCGAGGAAGATATTAAGCGGAAAATCACCGGACTTGAGCGGCAGGTTGACAAACAAATTGAGCGCATTTACAACGAATTTTTGAACGACCTCGAACTCGCGCGCAATTATTCACGCATTACCGACCAAGAGAAAATTGATTTTTACATTAACGCGGTTGTCAAGGCGAAGGAACATTTTACCGATACGAAAAACGCCGGACTTTTCCAGCGCTTTGTCAATGCTTGCTATGATTCGATTAATCAAGCGTCATTGCCGCAGAGAAACGCTTTGACGAAACGCCTTGAGAAACTTGAAGAAAATCTTGTAACCACGCTCAACGCCGATGAAACGCTTGAAACGCGCTACCCGATTCTCGCCAATGTTCGCCGCCAAATCGATTTGATGAATTTGACAGTTGCCGAAGATTATATGAATCGCCTTGAAACTGAAGGTATAAATTTGCTGACGGAACTTGACGTGACGGGAACGGATTTACGCACGCTGGAAGATTTTCTTGTCGAATATGAAGGCTTGCTGCGCTCCATTGTCAACGCGAACGGCTCGATTGAAGGCGCTTATCGTCAACGCGCTCACGTCGGCAGTAACATTAACCGCCTTAACCGCGAAACTCAAAATGCATTGGAATTTGCGCGTGCGTGGCAGGGTATTCATTCTGGGCAAAATAACGCTATCAGAAGTTCGATTATCGATTTGCTGAATCACCTTGGCTTTACCGACGGCACAATCGCCGAGCAAAATATGGACGCCATTAATCAAAAATCTTACACGGTGACTTTCCCCGAACCGATTAAAACCCGCAATAGTTATCCTCACCCGTTCGCGATTTTCGGCACGGAACGCTTTACTAAAGGGCTGGAAATTATTTATTTGGGCGCGAATAGAGATTCGGCTGACAATATTGCTAAAGTTTTGGGCGATATGACGTCCGAACGCGGCACGATTTGTTTTATGGATCACGCAATGACTTTGCCGGTGCGCCGCAGTCTCGCCAAATCCATTAAAATCGACGCCAATTTGAAAAATATTATCGTGATTGACAAAGTAATGATGCTGTACCTTACGCGCTTTGACGAAGCTAATCGCGGTAAAAAAATGTTGCAGGTTGCGCTTCCATTTGCGCGGATTCAGCCGTACACTTCCAAGGGCAAGGGCGTTGTTGCTCCGGAAATGTTTATCGGGCGCTCTGAGGAACTTGATAAAATTCGTGATATGTCCGGACCGGTTTTTGTTTACGGCGGGCGGCAGTTGGGCAAATCGGCGCTCCTTCGTCAAGTTCGCAGTCTTGAGCATAATCCCGCGCAGTTGAATTACGCATTTTTCATCGACTTGAAGGGCTACGACGCCACGCAGACTTTGAAAAAAATAATTTTGGAACTTACGGCGGCTAAACTTATCGGCGAGGTTGACACGTGGCAAGATTTTTCCTTTGAAATGCATAAACTGCTTAGCGGACAACTTCGCGGCGTTGTTAAACCGAAAAAACTTTTCCTGCTGTTCGACGAGAGCGACGCCTTTTTGAGCAGTCCGGATTCTGAAAAGGCTATTAATGTTCTGCGCGAGTTGCTTGTGGCGTTTAGCGGGCAATTTAAATTTGTGCTGGCGGGCGTTCACAAAGTTATTCGCTTTGAGCAAAATTCTAGTTTCGGCAACCTCAGCCACATTTCGGTTTTACCATTTCGCCCGTCCGACGCTATGGAACTTCTCGTTAAGCCGATGAGTTATCTCGGTTTTCGCGTGGCGGACGACAGCTTGATTAGCGCCATTTTCAGCCGCACGAATTATTATCCTGGCTTGATTCAGTATTATTGCAATATGCTGGTCGACGCGGTTGGAAATAATTACACCAAGCAGAATTTTAACGTTACGAAAAATCCGCCGTACACGCTCGACGATGATTATTTGAAAAATATGCTCAGTAACAATGACTTTCAAAAGGAAATTAACGCGCGCTTTCAAGAAACTTTGACTTTGGATAATGATAATTTTTATGAGATTTTAGCGCTGGCAATCGCTTGGATTTACTATGAGAATAATCGTCCGGTTAGCGTTGAAGTTTCCGAAATTCGGAATATCTGCGTAATGTGCGGCGTTGAAAAAATTACTAGGTTGACTGACGCCGAACTTTTGAGCCTGCTTGATGAAATGGTCGCGCTTAATCTCCTGCGCCGCGTCGAAGGCAAATTTGAATTTAACCGCTACGCTTTTTGGCATATGATGGGCACTGAGACTGAAGTTAATGAGAAGCTCGATTCGTACGGGCTGAACGCGGAATAATCACGAGGTAATTTCAATGGCAAAAAATTTGAGAATATCGTTGACAAATCAATACACAATTTCAGAAAAAAAAATCGACTTCAGCAAACTGCAAGCGCTTGACGAAGACGATTTAGATTCGTGGTGGCGGACAGTGCCAGGGGCGCGTCGATTTATGAAAACGGCGATTGACGCAGTTGATAAACATTGCGCGATTGCCGCACATTTGCCGCAATTCGACACGGCAGGCTTTGTACAGATATTGCGGGAAAAAATTCAGAGGCGGCACGTTTTTTTAATGGTAGAAATTTTTGAATACGAAGGCAAGGGCGACGCTGAAGAATTTGTTGACGCATTGAAGGCGGAATTTGCGCCCAATTTCCGACGCGATTTTACTGAAGATTCACCGATGGCGGATTTGGCACTGCAAGATCCATTGAGCGGCTACGCGATTATTATTTTGCTGAAAAACAAATCGAATTGGCTGACGACTGCCGTCACCGATTTTAATAAAAATACCGCGAATATGGGCAGTTCATTAATTTTCGTGACGAATGAAGAAAATCCGCCGCCGAGTTTGACGCGCCTGTCGGATTATTTGACGCCGTACGATATACAATTTTTCGCGCTGAATTTGTTGGAAAATGCGCGGTTGACTGTGCAAGAAAAACTTTATACTTCGACATTGGCGGCAAAACTTTCAGGGCAATCGTCGCAGTTGGCTAAAAATTTTGCGAAAACTGAATTGTACACGCACGGCTTAGATTTTGTGAAAAGCGTCCTGCCCCATTTTGACGAAAAAATTTTCAATCGAGCAGTGTGGGAATGTCAAACGCAATTTATTTTGCCGATTTTGGAGCAGTTGCGCGGGCGCTTAATCGAAAAACATTATGACCGGTTGCGGAATATTATGCACGTGACCGACGAATTTGGAAAGACGCTTGACGATCCTTGGGATATGGAACTGCGGCACTTGCATTATTACGGCGGCAAAAAAATGCTGTTTCAATATGGCGATTGGGAAAAATTGGAGCGTGCGTACAGCGCCAGGAACGACCTTTCGCACTTAAAGACAATCGAACTGTCTCAAATGGAAAAAATTTTTTTGTTTGCCGAATAAGTGTAGCGAGAACCGCCCAAGGATGGGCGGCGAACCCCGCCCGCTGCTAATGAGCGTGAAGCGAATTATTCAGCGGGCATGTTTTTCTTTGCTAGGCGTTTCTTTTTGCGAATAATGGTAATTTGTCCCGCTGTACCAACACAATTCGAATTTAAAACTATATAATTCATCTGCAAGGGAGGTGAATTTAATGAAAGTCGACGAAGAAACTAAATTGAAGAGATTTCAAGATTCCAGAGACCGTGCGCTGAAACATGCCAAGCGTGCATGGCGAGAGGCGAAAAACGAAAATCCCAGCCGTTTTCCATACGCTAAAGCTCAATATGAGCGCGTAAATTATTACGACGAACAAATTGAACAACTGAAAAAAAAATAATCCATATAAAAATCAATCTAACAGAGCCTGGTTCAATGTCCGGCTCATTTTTTTAGATAATATTGCAATTAAAATTTCGAGTGTGTATAATAGGCTAAATTAATCAAAAATAGTGGTGTAAATGGAAGAGTATTATCCTTATTGTTGTGAACGTTGCGGAAAATGTTGCAGGCGTGTTGACTTGATTGCAGAAATGAAACCGCTAGATCGTGGCGACGGAGTTTGTAAAAATCTCACAGGAGATAATTTGTGCAAGATTTATGATTCGCGCCCGCCTCTTTGCAACGGTCAATATCTTTATGAAAACTTTTTTTCGGATTTGAAAGTAACCGAATTTCACGAAATAATGTCCGTTCTTTGTAAAAAGATAAAGGAGTCGTAAACTTGAAAAATTATGTAAAAAAATATCGAAGTCTTGACGAGAGAAATTTGCAGCTTATCAAAGAAAATCTTGAGTTGTTGCAAAATATGGGAGCTTACCCGCGGAAATTCAATTACCCCATTACATTGCAGTTTGAATTAACCGGACAATGCAATTTATCTTGCAAACACTGTTATAATCGTTCCGGCGACAGCGACCGCGAAACTTTAATGACGCCCGAGAAATGGTGTGAATTAGCGCGGCAAATCGTTTCTGACGGCGGTATTTTTCAGTGTATAATTTCTGGCGGCGAGCCATTACTTTTAGGCGATAAACTTTTTAATATTATGGATATTCTTCACGACGATGGCACGAGTTTTGTCGTCATTACAAATTCGCTCTTATTGACAAAAGAAAAAGTTAAACGCTTTGCTAAGTATCGCTATTTTTGGTTTCAAATTTCAATCGACGGTTCAAACGCCGAGATTCATGATAGTTTTCGCGGCGTTGCTGGCAGTTTTGACAAAGCGGTTAATGGCGCGCTTGAAATTAGTGACGCTGGCATTCCGCTGGTTATTGCTCACACTGTCACGCCACAGAATTTGAATCAGCTTGAGGCAATGGTTAATCTGGCTTACAGGCTCGGTGCAAATTCAATTATTCTTGGTGAGGTTTTACCCAGCGGGCGCGCCTATTCCAATGAAGATATTATTTTGAATGACGAGCAGAAAAATTATTTATATTGGCAAATTGAGGAACTCGGCAATAAATACAAAGGCAAGATAGCTATTCAACGTTCGGCGGAATTGAAGACGCAAATGGAAAGATATATGCTTGAAGTCAACGGTGGCGGGATTATTCGCCCTAATGGCGATTTCCGCATTGACTGCATGGCGCCTTTCACCATTGGAAATGTGCTTGAGCGTTCGATTAAAGATATTTGGATTGATAAGGGGATTGACGCTTGGAAGTCTGACGCCGTCAAAAATTTTGTGGCGAATCTCGACGAAGATAAACAGACTGGCAGCGTAAAAAATCATGTTGATGTTGATGTAAGACTTTAAGGGGGTTTTAAAATTGAAAGAAGAATATTCGCGTCCGACGATTGTTAATGCAGATTCTTCAGAGCCTGATGGGCTTGCTCCTTGGGGAGTGGTGGCAAAAGCTTTTGCAATGGCAGGAGGTTATCTTTTGGGGCGCGCTGTTACAAATGCGGCGAAAGCGAATCCGTATATTAAGTTGCCAAGTTTGAAAATTTTGAAGGAGAATACCAATGATATTCACTTGGCTTAAAGATAAAGTACTGCATTGCTCGTTCGTCAAATCCAGAATGGAGGATAATATTTTAATCATTTGCACGAATGACCTTGTCATTTATTATTTAAATTCGACGGCGGCACTGTTTATTAATTTGGCTGATGGCAAGGCTACGATTAATGACATTAAAAATAAATTCCTGGAAAAATACGACGTTGACGAAGCGGAACTTGAAAATGATTTCGTCGATATGATTCGCGATTTACAGTGGAAAAAAATTTTAATCTTGGAGTGATTGAAATGGAGTCTCGACAATATAAAAAACCTACGATTATTCATAGTGACGCTGGGCGCGCTATTTTTCCGGCTGTAGCGCTTGCTTTTGCCACCGGAGTGGGACTTGCTTTATCCAAAGGCAACCATTACATTGATTCTAATCACACTGGGAAATTGACTGAGCGCAAGGATTTTAAATTTGAAGGCTAACTATGGAAACTTACAGTAAACCCACTATTACGAATGAGGATTCATTGAACGAAAATCAAAATGCTGAACTGCCTAAAATAAACATCGCGAAAATTGCTGAAATAAAGGCTATTGTTGTTACTGCTCTGACACTTGGAAAAAGTTCAATAGATTCAACGCATACGGATACATTGACCGAGCGCAAGAAAAGTGATAATCACTAAAAATGTCCCGCTGTACCAACACGGCGGGATTTTTTATGTTAAACTAATCAACAACAACAATCTGAGTTTCGCCTAGATTTTTAAGATAATCATTCATTTCGGCGAAAGTCATATTATGCTCAATGGCGGAAATGATAACGGCGTCCCAGGATTTTCGCGGATAAAGAATCGCATAGCCGCCATACCGGAGCAAATATTGAGTTTGTTCCAAATTCAGATTGAAAACGCGGGCAATACCTATCAATCTTTCGCGCGAAGCATTTTTAGCGCCGGAAAAAATATGATGAATATAGCTGTCGTCCAAAAACATTGCAAAGGCGACATCGTGCCGCGTTAAATTTCTTTCGCGCAGGAGTTCACTCAAATATTCGTGAATCGGCTTGGAAAATTCGCCCTTGTTTTTGCTAATAAAATTTTCAACTTTAGGATCAGCTTTCAATTCGTTAAAAAGTTCGCCCGTGCTTTTTTCTTTCATAGTGATGCCTCCAATTTTTTACAGGAAGTGAAGATTAAAATGAATCCGCTGGATAATATGTATGAGACGATTGACATTTTGAAGCCGAGTGTCAAATTAGCGTACGATAGAATTGGTAAACAAATTTGCATAATCAAGGAGCGGAATTTGAAACTCTTG
>CAJOIB010000009.1 GCA_905234705.1 uncultured Selenomonadaceae bacterium
GACGATACAGTAAGCTTGGGCGCAGGCGCTGACGTTTACCGCTACACCGGCGGCGACGATGTTGTTCAGGATTACGGCACGGGCGCTGATGTCATTATGATTGACGATACCGAATTTGAATTTGTTGGAACAGCCGCTCAAACCGTCGACAGTAGCGTTATTTTCACTGTTAAAGACCGAGACGACAACGAAGGCACTATCACCCTTCTCAAAGCGAAAAATAAAACTGTTACTTTCCAGGATTTAGATGGCGCGACTATTAATCCTTATCCGACGATTGGTCCTGTTGTTGTTACAGGTACATCTGGTAGAGATTTAATTGACGAAGACAGCGAAGGCGTAACAATCGACGCGCTTGCTGGCAACGATACAATTATTTCAAGTGGCAGTGAAGCCTCGATTAATGCGGGCGCTGGCACAGATAAAATCAGCCTCACTGGTGGCGAAAATATCACAGTTTACGGCGGCGCGGGTGCTGACACTATTTACAATGAGAGCGACGGCAATAACGTTTACCAGTTTGATATTGATTCTGTTAAGGACGGCAAAGACGTTATCGTTGGCTATAACGAGGGCGATTCAATCTACATTGGTAACGGAATTTACAACGCGACAATTTCCGGCGACGACTGGAAGATCACAATCGGCAGCGGCAACCAAAATGTTATCACTTTGAAAGAAGCCGCAGATCAAACTATTACCCTCGTTGACAAACACGGCACAATTGAAACTATTGCAGCGATTGACCCGCTCCCCACCGGCTGGACTTATGGCAACAGCGCAAAAACTCAACTTAAAGCAACTTTGGCGTCGGCTGATGCTATCGATTTGCGCGAGCCTTATGGCGCAGGCGTTACCATTGTTGACGCGTCGAAGATAACCGGCGGCACTGATATTATCGGCAATGACGACAGCAATTCAATTAAAGGCGGCAGAGGCGCTGACGAAATTACCGGCGGCACTGGCGACGATACGATTAGCATGGGCGGCGGCGCTGATACTTACATCTACACCGGCGGCACTGATTTTATTCAAGATTTTGGCAGCGGCGCGGACGTTATTCAGATTATGGATACCGATAATATCACTCTGCAAGCTGTTGAAACCGTCGGCTCAAACGTCGTCATTACCACAAGCGAAGGCACAATCACGCTGAATAAGGGCAAGGGCAAAAATATCACGATTTACGGCGCGGACGAAAACGAAATTCTTTATCCTACAGTTCCTGCTGTCACCGGATGGGCTTTCACTAACAATAATCAAATGGCAAAGGCAACTGTTACTGCTCCGGACGAAATTGATTTGAACGAAAGCTACGGCGTAAATGTTTCAACAGTTGATGCCTCTAAGGCTACGGCTGGCGTTGTGATTATCGGCAATGATAATGGCAATTCGATTAAGGGCGGCAAAGGCGCTGATGAAATCACCGGCGGCGAAGGCAACGATACAGTTTCACTCGGTGCAGGTAATGACGTTTATGTTTACAACGGCGGCAATGATATTGTCCTCGACTACAAAGAGGGCGCTGATACAATCAAAGTCAACACGAGTGATTTTGGTATTACAAGCGCTGTCAGCGTGAACTCCAACTTCGTATTTAATTTCAATGACGGCGCAGGCTCTCTCACAATAAAAGGCGGCAAAGGCAAAGAAATTATCGTAGTAGACGAAAACGACGAACAAATTTATCCTGGACCCAATCCTATCACTATTTTACCCGAAGGCTGGGCTTATTATAACGGCGGCGTGAATTTGACAGCCACAACTTCCAGCGCAGAGGCAAGTATTGATTTGAATGAAACTTACGGCGAAGAAGTCAACGTGGTTGACGCGTCGAAGATTAGAAGCGGCGTTGAAATTATCGGCAACGACAACAGCATTTCAATTAAAGGCGGCGCGGGCGCTGATTATGTCACCGGCGGCACTGGCGACGATACAATTAGCCTCGGCGCGGGCGCTGATACTTACGTTTACACCGGCGGCAATGATATCATTCAAGGTCACGCGGCGGTCGACGTTATTCAGTTGAGCGAAGATGTCACATTCGAACACGCCGGAACAGTCAGCTCCGATTTCGTAATAACAACCTCCGAAGGCACTATCAGCATTGTTGGCGGCAAGAGCAAAGCCAGCTCCATTCAAGTTTTTAACTCTGAAGGCGAACAAATTCTTCCTATAGAACATACCCTTCCGAGCGGCTGGAAGATTAGCGGAACTACTTTCACGGCAACTACTGCTTCGGCGCAGGACGAAATTGATTTGAATGAGGATTACGCTTCGGCAATTACAAAAGTTGATGCCTCGAAGATAACCAGCGGCGTCGTGATTATCGGCAACAGTAACGCACTTACCAGCAACAGCATTAAAGGCGGCAAAGGCGCTGATACAATCACTGGCGGCAGCGGCAACGATACGGTTAGCCTCGGCGGCGGCGCTGACGTTTACATTTACACCGGCGGCGACGATTTAATTCAAGATTATGGCGTTGGCGCAGACTCAATTCAATTCACCGGCGATGTCACATTTGATGCTCAAGAAACCGTTGGTACAAATGTTGTCCTTACTACTAATGTTGGCAATATCACCATTAAGAGCGGTCAAAACAAAGAAATTATCGTTATGAACGAATCCGGCAATCGAATTTATCCTGATGACGTGGATGATACTATCCCGCCCGCTGGCTGGAAGTATAATACCAATCATACACAATTAATCGCTACAGTTACCGCACCGGAAGATCTTGATTTAACTGCATATGAGGGCGTTACAACGGTTGATGCCTCGAAGGCTTCAGCTAGCGTCGTTATTATCGGCAATGACTACAATAATTCGATTAAAGGCGGCAGAGGCGCTGACGAAATTACCGGCGGCACTGGCAACGATACAGTTAGCCTCGGTGCTGGTGCGGACGTCTACATTTATACCGGCGGGCAAGACGTAATTCAAGATTACAACCCTGTCGACACAATTAAAGTTGGCACGGACGAATACGTGTTCTCTTCCGCTGAAACGGTCGGTTCAAATGTAGTTTACTCGTTCAACAATGGCGAAGGCACAATTACAGTTGTTGGCGGCAAGAATAAGACTATCACGGCTGTTGACCAGAATGACAATCCGCTCGAAGAAATCATTACGTTGCCTGCTGGCTGGGCTTACAATAACAGCGCGAAGACCCAAATTAAAGCTACTGTGGCGAGCGCAGATGATATTGATTTGACGGAAACTTATGGTGAAGGCATTTCAACGGTTGACGCCTCGAAGATAACCGGCGGCGCAAGCATTGTCGGCAACGACGAGGGCAATTCGATTAAAGGCGGCAGAGGCGCTGATATAATTTACGGCGGCACAGGCGACGATACAATCAGCCTGGGTGGCGGCGCTGATGTTTACGTCTACACCGGCGGCGAAGATTATATTCACGATTATGCTAACGCCGATAAGATTATGTTTAACACCGACGAACTTTCGGTTGAGGCTGTTGAAACGGTCGGCTCAAATGTTATTTATACCTTCAGCGACCAGCAAGGCACGCTGACGCTTAAGAGCGGCAGAGGTAAAAATGTTTCGTTCATTGACACCTACGAAAACGAAATTGACATTAATATGGCAAGCAGCGCCGATTTGCTTGAAGACGACAACTTTATGACGGCTGACGCTCAAATCAGCGACGTTTCTGAAATTACCGCTACAAATTACTCTGTGACGAATCTTGACACTCAAGATTACAACAGCCTTGCTCAGAATGATACGCTTGCCTCCGCGTTTACCTATAGCGACGACAAGTAAAATTTCTGCGCGAGGATAAATAATAAGCTTACCCCAAATACCCACATTTAAATAATATCCATCCAACAAAAAATTTAAGCGCCCCTGCAATCTCAGCGGAGGCGCTCTTTTTTTTATTAGCACGCGTCGATTTCTTTGAAAAGTTCGGCGACAAGTTCAGATTCGGGAACTTTGCGAATGATTTTGCCCTTGCGAAAAATAATTCCTTCGCCGTCCGCGCCCGCAATTCCAACGTCAGCGCTCCTAGCTTCGCCTGGTCCATTGACAATACAGCCCATAACGGCAACCGTGATATTTTTATTAACAGCGGCTAATTTTTTCTCAACTTCGGCGGCAATTTTATTCAAATCAATGCTCGTACGCCCGCACGTCGGACAAGCTATCAGCGTTGCCCCATATTCGCGCAGATTTAGCGACTTCAAAATCTCATTGGCAACTTTCACTTCGACAACCGGATCGCCCGTCAACGAAACTCTGATAGTATCGCCGATGCCTTCAGCCAAGAGCGCGCCAATTCCAACCGCAGATTTTATAACGCCGGTGTTGACAGTCCCCGCCTCGGTTATTCCCAAGTGCAACGGATAATCAACTTTTTCGCTGATTAATCTGTACGCCGCCAATGTCAAAGGTACGTCGTGAGCCTTCAGCGAAATTTTTATATCAAAGAAATTTTCAGCCTCCAAAATTTTCACATGCTCAAGCGCAGATTCAACGAGCGCCTCAGCCGTTACGCCGTCGTATTTCTGCAAAAGTTTTCTGCTCAGTGAACCCGCATTAACGCCGATTCTGATTGGAATATTTTTTTCCTTAGCCGCCGCGACAACTTCTCGAACATGAGCCGCGCCGCCAATATTGCCAGGATTCAGCCGCAATGCCGCTACGCCCTGCGCGATACTTTCAAGCGCCAATTTATAATCGAAATGAATATCAGCAACAATCGGCACTTCGACGGCAGAAATAATCTCGTGCAGATTTTCAGCCGCCTCCATATCCGGCACAGCAACCCGCACAATGTCACAGCCTGCCGCCTGCAACTTTTCAATTTGTTCAACGGTAGATTTCGTGTCGGTCGTTTTGGTATTGGTCATGGACTGCACGCTGATTGGAGCGCCGCCGCCAATTTTTATTTTTCCAACGCTAATCTGCCGCGTAATTTTTCTCTCCATCATTTAAAAAACACCCTCAATAAATCGTTCATTGTTGCGTAAAGAGTCAGCGCCAATAGAAGCGCAATTCCTACGCGTTGAGTGTACATCATTGCCTTTGAACTCATCGGTTTGCCGCGCACCGCTTCAATCACTAAGCTGACGAAATGTCCGCCGTCCAGCGCCGGTACTGGCAATAAATTTAACAAGCCCAAATTCAAACTGAGCAACGCCGCGAAATTCAACAGCGGTACAAAGCCCGTTTCAGCGACTTGCCCCGCCATTTGCGCAATTCCTATCGGTCCGGCTAATTCTGCCTGCGACGGCGCTTTGAAAATGTCAATCAGCGCGTTTACCATGAAAACTAAAATATTTTTTGTGCGCTCGACCGCCATTGTAAACGACGTTGATAAATCCTGCGGCTCATAAACCGCGGAACTTTGCACGCCGACCAATACGCGATTAGATTTTTCGTCAAACTTCGGCGTCAATGAAACTTCAGCAATTTTATTATCGCGCTCGTATTCAATCGTGATTGGTGTATCGGCGGCAGTGTCTTTGATTTTTTCGGTAAATTCAAGCCAAGTGGTAATTTTTTCGCCGTCGACGCTCAAAATTCTATCGCCAATTTTAATACCGGCAGTTTCAGCGGGCATTCCGCTAATCACGCCGCCAATTATCGGATCAACCGCGGGTTTCGATACGCCAACCGTCGCGTAAATTCCAAAAAATAAAATTATCGGCATCAGAAAATTCATTGCCACGCCAGCTAAAATTACAATCATTCGCGAAAATACTGGTTTTTCACAGTAGCCGCGTTCGCCCGCCGGATTGTCATTGGGGTCCATTCCGGCAATATCGTTGAAGCCGCCAAGCGGTATCGCTCGCAATGAGTATCTGGTTTCGCCATATTTCGTGCTGAAAAGTTTCGGTCCAAATCCTATTGCAAATTCGTCTACGCGCATTCCCGTTAATTTCGCCGTGATAAAATGTCCAAATTCGTGAACCAAAACCAATAAGCCAAATACGAAAACCGCTGCAATTATCGATATTATCAATTTGATTCCTCACTTTACAAAAATACAATTAACCGCTACAATTTTAAATGATACCAATTTTGATTTAGCAAGTCAACAAGAAGGCGACGATTTGAAAATTTTAATGCATATGTGTTGCGGTCCGTGTTCGTGTTATCCGACTGAGCGGCTGCGCGAAATTGGATTTGAGCCGGTCGGATATTTTTTCAACCCGAATATTCACCCGTACAAGGAATGGCATCAGCGTTTGAAAACTGCGCGAGAATTTGCCGAGAAAGTTGGAATTGAATTTTTTGCAGATAATCATTACGGTTTGCGCGAATATTTGTCGAGAGTTTCAAGCGTGGTTGACATTGAAGATTCGGCGAAATTTGCGGACGGCTGGCACGCGCGCTGTAAAATTTGTTATGCGTGGCGACTTGGTGAGGCGGCGAAATTTGCGGCGGAAAATAATTTTGAGGCGTTCACTTCGACGCTTTTTTACAGCATTCACCAAAATCACGAACTTATGAAAAATATTGCTGAGCATTTTGCAAAACAGTTCGGCGTCGATTTTTATTATGAAGATTTTCGCGCAGGTTGGCAACGCGGCATTGATATTAGCCTGGAGCTGGAACTTTACCGGCAAAATTACTGCGGCTGTATTTTCAGCGAAGAAGAGCGTTTCAGCAAAGAAATTAAGCATTTGCGCAAAAAATTATCGACGCGCTAAAAAAACGTGCTATAATATTTCTCAAATAGATTGAAAGAGTTGATGATTTGAGCGAAAAAACTTTAACGCCGATGATGGAACAGTACCTCGCGGCGAAACGGCAAAATCAAGATGCGCTGTTATTTTTCCGGCTGGGCGATTTTTTTGAAATGTTTTTTGAAGACGCGGCGACGGGCTCACGCGAATTGGGCTTAACTCTGACGAAGCGGCAGGAAACGCCAATGTGCGGCGTACCGGCTCAAGCTATCGAAAATTATTTGCAGAAATTGGTTAACAAAGGTTACCGCGTGGCTGTTGTCGACCAAGTCGGCGACCCAAAAGGTAAGGGCTTGACTGAACGCGAAATTACAAAAATTGTCACGCCTGGCACGATTTTAACCGACGATACGCTGACCGACGCTAATAACAATTACATTGCGCTGATTTTGGAGAGCGTCGGCGAAATTGCATTTGCGGGCGCGGATGTTTCGACCGGCGAAATTTTTTATTGCCTGTACGAAGGCAAAGACCGCGCGCAGATTTTGTTCGATGAAATTTACCGATTGACGCCGCACGAAATTTTGATTGTGGGCGAATTGACTTTTGCCGATAAGCTGAAAAATTTTGTTAAGCTGAAACTGGAAAATTGCCTGTTTACGAAAATTGACGCCGACGAAAAATCCAATTTCCTGCCGCAACATTTCAGCGAAAAAGATTTGCCCGTTTCGGAAAATGCCATTGCCGCGGTTGAATATCTGCTGAATTATTTACACAAAACGGTTCGCGCAGATTTAAATCACCTGTCGAAATTGACGCGCCTTGACATTAGCCACCATTTGATTTTGGACGCAAATACTCTGCGCAATTTGGAAGTCGTGCGAAATCTGCGCGACGGCTCTAAAAAAGATACGCTATTTTCGGTGCTGGATTATACCAAAACGCCGCTCGGCAATAGACTTTTGCGGCGCTGGCTAGAAAATCCGCTGATTGACATTGCCGCCATTAATCGCCGCCTTGAGGCTGTCGACGAACTTTTTAAAAATTTTACCACGCGAAAAACTCTGCGCGAAATTCTCAAGGAAATGCACGACCTTGAACGGCTGATGACGAAAATTGAAATTGGCAGTGCGAACGCCCGCGATTTAACGGCGCTGAAATTTTCACTGCGCATTATTCCTAAAATTCGTGCGGCGCTGGCGAAAGTTAATTCTGATATTTTGCTGGCGTGCCGCGACGGCTTGAAGGATTATTCCGCGGAAGTTGATTTGATTGAACGCGCCATTGCGGAATCTGCGCCGCTTACAGTTCGTGACGGCGGTATGATTAATCGCGGCTATAATGACGAACTTGACGAATACCGGAAAATTTCGCAGGACAGCCGCGGTTTCCTGCAGGAATTTGAAGACAGCGAAAAAAATAAAACTGGCATTCGGTCGTTGAAAGTTGGTTACAATCGCGTTTTCGGATATTATATCGAAGTTCGGCACAGCGGCACTGATAAAATTCCGGAAAATTACATTCGCAAACAAACTTTGTCGAACGCCGAGCGGTACATTACGCCGGAACTCAAGGATTTTGAGACGAAAATTTTGGGCGCGCAGGAAAAAATTATAAACCTGGAGTATAATCTTTTCTGTGAAGTGCGCGACAAAATCAAAATGCAACTGGCGAATATTCAAGACACGGCGAAAAGAATTGCGCTGATAGACGTTGTGGCGAGTATGGCTGAGGCGGCGGCGGTGAATAATTACGTGCGTCCGGATTTGAATATTGACGGCAAAATCACGATTAAGGACGGACGTCACCCGCTGGTTGAAAAAATTTTGACGAACAGCTTATTCGTTCCGAATGACACGAATTTGAATCCGAATCGCTGTCGGCTGATGATTATCACCGGACCGAATATGGCGGGCAAATCAACTTATATGCGGCAAGTGGCGCTGATAGTTTTAATGGCGCAGGCGGGCAGTTTTATTCCGGCGGCGAGCGCGGATATTTCGCCGGTTGACAGGATTTTTACGCGCATTGGGGCGAGTGATGATTTAGTCAGCGGGCAGTCAACTTTTATGGTTGAAATGAATGAAGTCGCGCAGATTTTGAAATACGCCACTGAGCGCAGTTTGATAATTTTGGATGAAGTTGGGCGCGGCACTTCGACTTTCGACGGTATGAGCATTGCGCGCGCGGTGATTGAGTACATTGACAAAAAAATTCGCGCCAAAACTTTATTTGCCACGCACTACCACGAATTGACAGACCTTGCCGATAATTCCGTCAGCATTGAAAATTTTTGTACGGCTGTCAAGGAGCGCGGCAGTGAAATTATTTTTCTGCGCAGGATTCAGCGCGGCGGCTCTGATAAATCTTACGGCATACAAGTTGCGAAATTAGCGGGTTTGCCCAAATTTGTTATGAGGCGCGCCGAAGAAATTTTAACCGATTTAGAAAATTCCGCGCCGGTGAAAGTCGAAAACGTAAAAGCGCCGCCGCCTTCGCAAAATTTATTTGTATCTCAAGGGCTGGACGATTTATTAAAATTGGACGTAACAACCTTGACACCGATTGAAGCATTGAATAAACTGTACGAATTGCAAGCAAAAGCGCGGCTTGAAGCTGGCGCGTGAAAGGAAGTTTTTACATGGCTGACAAAGACAAAGATAAAAAACCTTCGATTTGGAGTACGTATACCGACGAAGATAGGCGGAAACTTGAAGAATTGAACCGCGGCTACATCGATTTTATTAGCCGCTGCAAAACCGAGCGCGAATGCGTAACAGAGGCGATTAAACAGGCCGAGGCAGTTGGTTATAAAGACCTGCGCGAAATTATCAGCAATCGTCAACGTCTGCAGGCGGGCGACAAAGTTTATTATGCTTTTATGAAAAAATCTATTGCGCTGTTCCAAATTGGCAGTGAGCCGTTGCAAAATGGGCTGAAAATTTTGGGCGCGCACATTGACACCTGCCGACTTGATCTTAAACAAAATCCGCTCTATGAAGACGGCGGCTTGGCTTATCTCGATACGCATTATTACGGCGGCATCAAAAAATATCAGTGGGTGACGTTGCCGCTGGCTATGCACGGCGTTGTTGTCAAAAAAGACGGTACGGTTTTAAATATTGTTATCGGCGAAAATGACGGCGACCCTGTTTTTTGCGTGACGGATTTATTAATTCATCTCGCGCAGGAGCAAATGAAAAAGGACGCGACCAAAGTTGTCGAGGGCGAAAATCTTGATATTCTTGTTGGGAATTATCCGCTGAAGGACGGCGATAAAGAATCCGTCAAAGCGGGCGTGTTGAAACTTCTCAAAGACAATTATAATATTGAGCCGGAAGATTTTATGTCGGCGGAATTGGCGCTTGTACCGGCGGGCAAGGCGCGCGAATTGGGCTTTGACCGCAGTATGATTCTCGGCTACGGGCAAGACGATCGCGTTTGCTCATACACTTCGCTGGTTGCCATGTTGGAAGTTGCGAATATGACTTTGGATAAAACCGCGTGCTGTTTGCTCGTCGATAAAGAAGAAATTGGCAGTTACGGCGCGACTGGCATGCGCTCACATTTCTTTGAAAATGCGCTTGCTGAATTGATGAACGCTTGTGGGCAATATACCGAACTGGGACTGCGCCGCGCGTTGCAAAATTCTTATATGCTCAGTTCTGACGTTTCCAGTGCCTATGACGCGCTTTACGCTAGCGCTTACGATAAGAAAAACGTTGCGTACGTTGGCAAAGGTATGGTTTTCAATAAATTCACGGGCAGCCGCGGCAAATCCGGCGCGAGCGAAGCCAATGCTGAGTTTGTCGGCAAACTGCGCGAAATTCTTGATAAAAATAATGTCCACTATCAATTTTCCGAACTGGGCAAAGTCGACTTAGGCGGCGGCGGCACTATTGCCCACATTATGGCGGTTTATGGCATGGAAGTTATCGACAGCGGCGTTGCGGTATTGAGTATGCACGCGCCCTGGGAAACCACCAGCAAGATTGACGTTTACGAGACTAAAAATGGCTACGTTGCTTTTTTGAAGGAGATTTAAATGGATTTTCAAAACAAAAATGTATTAGTTATCGGCGCGGGAATAAGCGGCTTTGCAGCGGCTAGAGTTGCTAAACATTTTGGTGCGAATGTAACTTTGAGCGACGCTAAAAACGAACGCGACTTGAAGGAAGATTTTAGTCCCCTGCGCGAATTGGGAATAAATTTAGTTTTCGGTCCTCAAAATGACAGCTTGATTAAGGGCGTCGATTTAATCATTGTGTCGCCCGCTGTGCCTGTGCGTATTCCGATTTTGCAGACGGCGGCTAATAAAAAAATTCCGATTATCAGCGAAATTGAACTTGCGTATAATTTAGCTAAATCGCCGATTTGCGCGGTTACCGGCACGAACGGTAAAACTACCACGACAACTTTGCTCGGACTGCTGCTTGAAACTAAATATGAAAAAACCGGCGTTGGCGGAAATATCGGCGTGCCGCTCAGTGAAGTTGCGCTTACGATTGGTGAAGGCGGCTACATTGCGGCGGAAATTTCCAGTTACCAAATGGAAGCCACAAATAATTTTAAGCCGCACATTTCGGCGGTTTTGAATGTTACGCCCGACCATTTGAAACGCCACGGTACTATGGAAATGTACAGCAAAACTAAGGAAAAAATTTTCGCGCAGGAAGGCAAGGACGATTTTCTGATTCTGAATTTAGACGACCCAGCGCTCCGGCTTATGAAGGATCACGCGCATTGTAAAGTGTTGTTTTTCAGCCGCCAGATTCAGCTGGACGAAGGCGCTTATCTTCACGGCAATAAATTGATTATCAAGTACGGCAGCAAAATTCACGCGCTCTGTACGATTGACGAACTCGGCATTAAGGGCGGGCATAACGTTGAAAATGCGTTGGCGGCGTCATTAATGGCGTTTTTGGCGGGCGTCAATGCTAAGGATATTCGCAAGGTTTTAAAAAGTTTTAAAGGCGTCGAACATCGAATTGAATTTGTGCGTGAAATTGACGGCGTGAAATATTACAACGATTCAAAGGCGACGAATACAGATTCCGCGATTAAAGCGCTTGAAACTTTTGAAGGACACATAATTTTGATAGCGGGCGGCGACGATAAACTCACCGATTTAGCCGATTTTATGAATTTGGTTTACGACCGCGTTGAAGGGCTGATATTGATTGGCGACGCGGCGGAGCGTTTTAGAACTTATGCGATTCAGCGCGGCATTGATCCGACGATAATTTTTGACGCGGGTCATTCAATGGAAAAAGCGGTTGAAATTGCTAAGAAAATCTCAAAGCCGATGCAGGTTGTGTTGTTAAGTCCGGCGTGCGCGAGTTTCGATATGTATGATAATTTTGAGGAACGCGGCAGAGATTTTAAGAGGATAGTTAACGCGCTATGAAGATAATCGTATCCGGCGGCGGCACTGGCGGGCACATTTACCCCGCACTGACGCTGATTGACGCCATTAAAAATAAAGTCCCAGCAGCGGAATTTCTGTACGTCGGCACGGAACAGGGGCTTGAATCTGATATTGTGCCAAAAGCCGGAATTAATTTTACTGCGCTCGACCTTGAAGGGGGTTTTGAGCGCCATTTTACATTAGAAAATTTCAAGCGCGCGGCTAATGCGATTTTGAGCGTCAAGCGCGCCGGTAATATCGTCAAACAGTTTCAGCCAAATGTTGTCGTTGGCACGGGCGGCTACGTTTGCGGTCCGATTTTATTAGCCGCCAGCCTTATGAAAGTTCCTACGCTCATTCAAGAGCAAAACGCCGTCGCAGGTATCACCAATAAAATTTTGTCTAAGTTTGTGAATAAAATTGCGGTCGGTACTGAACCCGCGCTGAAAAATTTCCCCGCCGATAAAACCATTTATACTGGCAATCCGATTCGCGAAAATGTTTTGACTGCTAAACGCGAGGACGGCTTGAAAGAATTTGGATTCAGTGAAAATCTGCCTGTAGTTTTAATTTCCGGCGGCAGTAGAGGCGCGCGCTCAATTAACAACGCGATGATTGACGTACTCGCCCACGCCGCTGATAACGCTCAATTTCTGCACGTCACCGGCAAAACCGAATTTGACGCCGTTACTCAAAAACTGCGCGAGAAAAATTTCAACTTCGACAATCCGAAAATTAAAATCGTGCCGTACCTGTACAATATGCCTCAAGCTATGGCGATGGCTGATTTAGCGATTTTTCGCGCAGGAGCAACCGGTTTAGCCGAATTGACGGCGCGCGGCGTTCCAGCAATTCTAATCCCCTATCCATACGCCGCTGAAAATCACCAGGAATTTAACGCTCAAGCCTTGGTAAGAGTCGGCGCGGCGCGAATGATTTTGGACAAAGATTTAACCGCTGAAATTTTATCCAAACACTTAAACGAAATTTTATCCGCTCCGGACGAATTAAAGAAAATGGCGGCGGCAAGTTTGAGTTTAGGCAGACCGCAGGCGGCGGCGGAAATTGCCGATTTGATTTTAGGCTTAACGAAATAGGCGGTGAAATTTTGATTTACCGAAAAAATTTGTGCCTGTACTCCGAATTTAAAAATATGACGAAAAATCAGCGTCAGGAATATCTAAACGAAATTTATGACAGCGTTTCGGAACACAGGGTAATCGCCAAAATCAAAGAAATTAGCCCCATTGTGATAAGAATTGAAGTGGCGTATTTTATTTTTTCCGGCAATGTTATGCAGAAATTTCAGCTTTGCCGCGATACGCCGCTGTCGACTATTGGCTCGACCGGTTTTTACGACAGAGATTTTTCGCAAAATGATATTATTGATTATTGCGAGCAAAAAAATTTTTCCGTGGGCGACGAGATTGCCTGTGAAATTATCGCCGACGCCAGATATCCGCTGACTTTTTTCATAACTTCGCTGGAAAAGGTGAGCGTCAAAAATATCCGCGAAATTTACCGCGAAATCGGCATTCCCTACGAATCCGATAAACTTTTTGAACTGCGCGAAGAAAATTCAACTGGCTTGGAAATCTTGATTTACGGCGACCTTAGTAAAAAATTGCAGCAGCTCATTGACGCTAAAAAAGCTGAACTGAATAATCTGGACGGCGAATTAAATTTTTTGCGCGCTTATAGAAACGTGCGGGAAAATTCTATTGAAACCGCTGAAAAAAATTATGACGAGGAAGATTTATTTGAACCGGAAACTTATTCGACAATGTTAAAAAATCTGCGCGATTATTTATGCACGGCGTTTGAGTTACGCTATTCGTACGAAACTTTGGAAATGGTTTATTTGGCGCTGCAGACAAATCAGCTGATACTTTTGGTAGGCGCGCCTGGCACGGGCAAAACAAGTTTGGTTCGGTATCTGGCAAAGTCATTCAAATTCGCGGATTCGGCGATTATTCCGGTGCAGTCAAATTGGGCGGACAAATCCGATTTGCTCGGCTATTACAACCCGCTGGAAAAAAATTACGTGGCAACGCCATTTTTAGACGCGCTGATAAATTTTTCAAGGCAGGCTAAAGTGCATCCCGATAAGCTGTACATAATTTGTTTGGACGAAATGAATTTAGCGCACGTGGAATATTATTTCGCCGAATTTCTAAGCATTTTGCAGGATAGCCGCGTTGTCCGGCTGTACAGTGATTCTTTGCGGCAGGATATTTTGAATGAGCTGAAACACAGCGGCTTTGAAATCGTCGACGGAAAAATTATTTATGACGGCACGCCAATTGAAAAAATTTTTCTGGAAGAACGCAAATATTATTTTGAGCTGTGCAGGCTCGCGCAGATGATTAATAGGTATCCCGCCGCCTTTGAAATTCCGGCGAATGTTAAATTTTTCGGCACGCTCAATCAGGACGAAACCACGCTTGACATTAGCCCCAAAGTTCTCGACCGCTCATTTGTTATCCGATTGGAAACGTACGACGCCGCTCAAAATTTTTCCGAAAATACAAAGCCCGTGCGATATAAGCCTTTGGAAAAATTCCCGCCGTTGTATGAGGATACCGAAATTATCGATTCATTTATTGCTGAAATGCGGAAAATTGCTCACATTAGCCCGCGCGTGACAAATCAGTTTTTGAATAACAATTTTCAAAATTATATTGCTGAAGATAAATTTGAAGATTATATAATTGCCGGATGCCTTTTGCCGAAAATCCGATTCAGCGAAAATGAATACGCGGATAAAATTGACGCGCTGAAAAATTTATGCGACGGGCGGAAAATCAGCCAAGCTATTTTGAGCGAAATTGACGACGGCGCGGAAGCGGATTATTGGAGGCGCAGCAGATGAAAATTTTTCTGTCAATGATTCAGCTGAATGATTTTACGCCTCTGCCTGAAAATGAGTACGACCAAAATATTCTGCGCGACGAAAATGAGCGCGGATTTTTTTTGACGCACACGTATTTTCGCGGCGCGGATAAAAATTTTTACGTTCCGGCGTTCAGCCTGCCAGTTGACGGCGGCGATTATAAATTGGCGTTCAGCGCGGAAAAGGACGGCGCAAATTTCAAGCTGTTTCGCGTGAAAAATAATTTTTACTACGACAGCGCAATTGGCTATGCGACGGCGGGCTTGACTTACATTTTTGTTTTGAAAAACGGCAAGATTTACGGTAAAATTCACAGGCTGATTGTTATTCCCAACGAAATGACTTTAGCGGAATATGAGGCGATGATTCGGGAAATTATTTTTATTCGGCGTGAGCTGTTGCAACGCGGCGGCACTGATTCAAAGGCTGCCTTTTCGGAAAAAGTTAAAAGCCTGCGCGAAGTTGAGGATTGGGCGCAAATTTTACAGCGGTTTTCAAATCAAGTTGAGGATTTGACGCGAATAATCCGACGCATTGACCAACAGCCGCGTGAAGGTTTGCGCAAGGTGCAAAAATATCTTCGCCTTGAGCAGATTCGGAAATTCGACGGCAAAATTTTTCAGCAGTACGTATCGATGCCGCAGCGAAAAAATTATCGCGTATATGACAGTGAAGTTTCGCCAAATATTTTTGAAAACCGGCTGCTCCTTGACAAATTGACGCGGCTGAAAATTTTTCTCGAAAAGCAAAATCGTCAGCAAAATTTAAATTCCGATAACAGCCGCCAAAATATTTTTTACGAAATCCAAAGCATTATCGGCAATTTCACGGGCGAAGAATTGATGGCGAAGTGGCGCGCTTACGAAAAAGCTAAGTACGACGCCTGGAAAAATTTTGAGAAAATCAAATGCGGCATTGTTGAAAATTTCAGAGCGAATTTTGCCGCGCGTCAGGATAAGCCCGTGGCGTTTGAGACGCGGACGCTTAAACTTACTTTCAAGGAAATTGAGAACACCAGGATTTATTTGGATAACGGCGTGAAGATTATTTTTCGCCCGAATTTTAGCAATGAGCCGATTTTGAATTTCAATGGCAAACAGTGTCGTTGGGAAGAATTTACCAGCAAAATCGCCGCCGCCGCTCAGATTTTGGCGCTGTTCAAAACTTTCACTGAAGATAATTACGCTAAAAAAAATATTGAGCTGACCGGCAAATTTGGCTTTACGCGCGGCGTGCGTGACGGCAGCGTTTGCATTTTCATTTATTCGCTGGAAAAAATTATTGCGAATGGCGCGGCTGTGTCGTTTGAAACTGACGCCGATAAAAAATTGGAAGAAATTTTCGTCGCGCAGGAGATTGAAAAATACACCGGCTACGAAACCGCTTTGCTGGATTTTCGCGCAGTGCAGGATATTAATCAGCGGCTCAATAAAAATAATCGCGGCGTTGAAACTGAAAATTTGTTCGACAAAATCATTGCGAATTTAAATGCTTGTTTGTCGCTGAAAATTTTCCGCGGCGTTGAACTCAAAACTGAGCGCTGGCATATGACGCAGATTTTTACCAATGACGCCAATTATCACAGGGCTTACGTCAAACTGCGCGAGCTCGATGAAATTTTCGATTTTTCGTTTGACGTGGACGACAAAAATATTCCGGCGCAGACGATGTATCAGATTTACGAATGGTGGATTTTGGCGAAAATTATTGAGTTTCTCGTGGTTAAATTGAATTGGCGCGTCGAAGGCGGCGGCGATAATCCCGTTGAGATTTTCCGCAATTTATTTAACGCGAATAAATTTTTGACGCAGGGCAAGGTTCTTTTGACGAACGGCGATATGGCGCTGGAACTTTATTACAACGTCGATATTAATGAATCAATCGGCGCGTCGAATCGGAAATTGCGTCCGGATTTTCTTTTCAAAGTCACGGCGAACGACAAAACCAAATTTTTTATTTTGGACGCGAAATATCGGAATTACGCGGCGCAGGGCGAAAATTTTTGGGCGGCGGAAGATTTGAAGGGCGTTTGCGAAAATAAGTACATTCGCGAAATCAAAGCTGAAACCGGCGCGGATATTTCAATGTCGTTTATCGTGCATTCGGATAAGACGCGCGGCAATAAATTTCTCGGCAAATACGTAACCTACAACGCAACTGTCGAGCCGAAAATTCAAGAGCAATTTAAAAATATTCGCGGTGGCAGACAGCAAATCGGCTCATTTTATTTGTTGCCATACGACGGCGAGACGCTCAATCAATCCGAAATAAATTTGACGCTGTTTTTTAAACTGATGTTTGAATATTTTTTAGGGTGCTGGACAATTTGCTGGGAATGCGGCTCAGATTTAGTTGACGTTACGCCGCTTTTAACCAAGGGCAAATATGAAAAATATTATATGCGGTGCGAAAAATGCGGCGCGTTTTGGGTGAAAACTCATTGCCATTCTTGCCACAATCATTTGATAAAGCACTACATAAATTATCACGTTGAGCAAAGTAAATGGCTGGTGCGCTGTCCGAATTGCGGAAATTGACGCTCAATTGATTTGTGATATAATACGCAGGATTTTTGCTGGGGGGAACGTTGTTTTGGAAAAATTTTACGTGGCGACGTTGAATGCGATAAATTTTTTGGGCAATGCCAGAGTTCGGCGCTTGATTGAGATTTTTGGTAGTGCGGAAAAAGTTTGGCGCGCGGAAGATTCAGCCATTCAAAATGCAAACATTCCCGCCGATGCAGTTGATTCGTTTTTAAATTTTCGACAGGAACACCCCGACGCGGTTGAACAGCTGCTTGAATTTTGCACCGATAAAAAAATTGGGCTGTGCAGTTATTATGACGAGGAATATCCGCCGCTTTTAAAAGAAATTCCGAATCCGCCGGTAGTTTTTTATTATCGTGGAAAGATTGAGCCACGCGCTGAGAGAATTGCAATAGTTGGCACTCGGCACAATACCACTTACGGCGAGAAAGTTGCTCAAGACATAGCCTCAGAGCTCGCAGAAGCCGGTTTAACGGTGGTTAGCGGGGCTGCCAGGGGTATTGATACCTGCGCGCACAAAGGGGCTTTAAAACGCGGCAGGACGGTTGCTGTGCTGGGGTACGGAATTTCCAGGATTCCTCGGCACGAAACTAAAAATTTACTTGATGAAATTGTCGAACGCGGCGGCTTGGTTATGACGGAATTTTCGCCTGGTACTAATGCAACTGATTTTACTTTCCCGATAAGAAACCGCGTAGTAGCTGGGCTTTGTCGCGGTGTGATTGTAGTTGAGGCGGGGCATAAAAGCGGCGCGTTAATTACTTCGACGCACGCCGCCGATTTCAGCCGCGATGTTTTTGCTGTTCCTGGCAATATTTTTCACGATAAAAGTTACGGTTGCCACGAACTGATTCAAGACGGCGCGATTCTGATTAAGGGCGCTAAAGACGTTTTGGATTTTTATAATATGTCGAGCAAGAAAAAACCCGTCGCGCAGATTGAATTGGAAGGCGACGAACAACGAATTTTAGATTTGATACCGCTGGGCGAATTTATTTCAGACGAAGAAATTTTGATGAACATTGACGATATTTCGCCGGAGGAAATTTCGCAGATAATCTTGAAACTTGAGCTGAAAAACTGTATTATCGAAGAATCAGGCAGATACACCAGAGTTTAACAACGGAGGGAAAACGCGTGGCGAAACCAAAATCGCTGATACTAGTTGAGAGCGCAGGCAAAGCGCGGGCAATTAAAAAATTTGTGGGCAGTACTTACCAAGTCATTTCGACGGACGGACTTTTAAAGGATTTGCCGAAAAGCCGCATTGGAATTGACGAAAATTACGCGCCGGATTACATAACGATTCGCGGCAAAGGTAAATTGCTGCAGTCGCTCAAAAAAGAAACGCTCAAGGCGGGCAGAATTTATTTGGCGACGAATCCGGATTCCGCGGGCGAATTTTTAGCCCAACAGTGCTGTCAGCTTTTCGGCGTCAATGAAAAATCTAATTGCAGGATAATTTTTGACGAAATGACAAAATCTGTATTCCAGGACGCTTTGAAAAATGCGCGCCCGATTGACAATAAACTCGTCGACGCCTTTCAAGCAAAGCAGATTATTGACAAATTCGTCAGCCACAAAATTGGCGAATATCTTTCCTACAAGATTTACCGCGGCGTGAAGGTCGGCAGATTTCGCGCTATGCTTTTAAAATTTATCGACGAAACTAAGCCGCGCCGGATTTTGAAGACGCCGAAGATTTTGACGCCCGAAGGTTTGCAGGAATTATCGGCTAACATTCTGAAATTTTCGCCCACCAAAACGCGCTTGATTCTCGAACAGCTTTATGAAGGCATTAATTTTGACAAGGACGGCTACAGCGGCTTGATAAAATATCCGCACGGCGCGATTAATTTGACGGCGGAAATTCGCACGCCCGACAGCGTCAAGGGTTTTCTTTCTGAAAGTCAATTCAAGCTGTATGAACTGATTTATTCGGCGATTGACAGCGGCAAAGCGAGAAATTTTAATATGTACGAAATTTCGGCGGATTCGGCGCTGATGGCGGATTTGGATAAACTTGGATTTGATTGGGCGGAAGTTTATTCGGTTGGCGTGAATAGTTTGATGCGGCGCAAATACATTATCGCTGAGGAAAAATTTTTCACAGTGACGCCGCTCGGCAAGAGAGTTTTGGAGGCGCTCGCCGGATTTTTTGATGAAGATTTTAGCCTTGATGCTTATAAAAAAATTCTCGCGCAGGTCAAAGATATTGCTGACGGTAAAATTGATAAAATTTCTGTGATTAAAGATTACTGCGAGAAATTCAATAAACATTTCAAAAAAGCTATGGACAGTCTCGGCGAAGACGCGAAAATTCAATCTGAACCGGCGGTTGAGACTGAGGAAATTTGCGATAAATGCGGGCACAAAATGCTCTTGAAACGCGGGCGTTATGGATTTTTCCTTGCCTGCTCGAATTATCCCAAATGCGAAAATATTAAGCCGTACGTTGAATATCTTGAGCAAAAATGTCCGAAATGCGGCGGCAGAATAACTAAGCGCAGTTTCAATGGCGGGCGCATTTTGTACGGCTGTGAAAATGCCGATTGTGATTTTCGCACGTGGGACGAGCCGCTTGATAAGCCTTGCCGTGAATGCGGCTCTACGATGTTTGCGCACAAATTCAAAGATCGTCCGGCGATGATTTATTGCGGGAATGAAAATTGTTCGACGCGCAAAGAACATCCGATTAATAAAATTATCGAAGAAGCCAGGCGGCGGCGCGAAAAATTGAGGAAGTCTAAATGAAAGTACACATAATCGGCGCAGGATTGGCGGGCTCTGAAGCGGCGTGGCAAATCGCAAAGCGCGGAGTTGAAGTCATTGTTCATGAAATGCGCCCGACAAAATTAACACCGGCGCACAAAACCGGAAATTTCGCCGAATTGGTTTGCAGTAACTCATTACGCGCGGCGGGCTTATCAAATGCGGTCGGTTTGCTCAAAGAAGAAATGCGGCGGCTGGATTCAGTGATAATGGCGGCGGCTGACGAAACGAAAATTCCCGCGGGCGGCGCATTGGCTGTTGACAGAGAAAAATTCAGCGCGGCGGTTACTGCGAAAGTTAAATCCGTGGCGACCGTTGTCAATGAAGAAATAACCGCGCTTGACTTCGACGACATTTTGATAATAGCGAGCGGACCGCTGACTGAAGGCGCGCTTGCCGACGAAATTAAGCGTTTGACGGGCGGCGCTGGTTTTTATTTTTATGATGCGGCTGCTCCGATTGTCACGGCTGAATCGATAAATTTTGACAAAGCATTTAAAGCGGCGCGGTACGATAAGGGCGATGGCGGCGGTTACGTGAATTGCCCTATGACGCGCGACGAATATTTAAATTTTCGCGCAGAACTGATTAACGCGGAAAAAACTAAGCCGCACGATTTTGAACGCGAAATTTTTTTTGAAGGTTGCCTGCCGATTGAAGTAATGGCGGCGCGCGGCGAAGATACGCTAAGATTCGGAATGTTAAAGCCGGTGGGATTAATCGACCCGCGCACAGAAAAAATACCGTACGCCGTCGTGCAACTTAGGCAGGAAAATTCGGCGGCAACGTTGTATAATTTAGTTGGTTTTCAGACGCATTTACTTTGGGCGGAACAGCGCCGCGTCTTCCGAATGATACCAGGGCTTGAAGCGGCGGAAATTGTTCGGTACGGCGTTATGCACAGAAACACCTACATAAATTCGCCGCAAGTTTTATCGCCCACTTTCCAATTAAAATCTAATCCGAAAATTTTTTTTGCGGGACAAATCACGGGCGTTGAAGGCTACGTAGAATCGGCGGCGGCGGGCTTGATTGCCGGAATAAATTCTGCGCGATTGGCTCAAGGTTTAGACGCGCTGATTTTTCCGATTGAAACTTGCTTAGGCGCTCTTGCCAATTACATAACAACGGCTGACGCGGAAAATTTTCAACCGATGAATATAACTTTCGGGCTGTTACCGGCACTTGATTTCAAAACTAAAAAAGCCGACCGGAAAATCAAATTGGCAGAACGCGCGCTGAAAACTCTTGACGATTTTGCAAACGAAAGGAAGCTGATATAAATGTTCCACGCAACAACGATTGTGGCGGTGAAACGCGACGGCAAAACTGCAATAGCCGGCGACGGGCAAGTTACGTTCGGCGAACACACGATTATGAAGGCGACGGCTAAAAAAGTTCGGCGGCTCTATCACGACAAAGTTATAGCGGGCTTCGCGGGTTCGGTGGCTGATGCTTTCACGCTTTTTGAAAAGTTCGAGGGCAAACTTGATGAATGTCACGGGCATTTGCAACGCGCGGCTGTGGCTATGGCTAAAGATTGGCGCACGGATAAAATTTTGCGGCGCTTGGAAGCTTTGCTGTTGGTTGCTGACAAGGAAACTATTTTGATGTTGTCCGGCAACGGTGAAGTTATCGAACCGGACGGCGACGTCGCGGCGATTGGCTCTGGCGGTTTTTACGCATTGGCGGCGGGGCGCGCTTTAATCACTCATACCGATATGACTGCCGCGGAAATTGCCAAGGAGGCTTTGTCCATTGCGGCTGATATTTGCGTCTTCACGAATCAGAATATTGTCGTTGAAGAACTGAATTAAATCGGAGGTAAAATTTTTATGGCAAGCAAAGTTGAACTTGAAAAGGAATTGCAGGAGATGGGCTTGAATGAGCAAACTCCGCGCGAAATTGTTGAAGAGCTCAATAAATATATCGTTGGACAGGAAGACGCTAAGAGGTCGGTAGCTATTGCGCTGAGAAACCGCTGGCGCAGTCGCAAATTGGCGGATGATATTCGCGACGATGTTATTCCGAAAAATATTTTAATGATAGGCTCGACGGGCGTTGGCAAAACCGAAATTGCGCGCAGATTGGCTAAACTGGTTAAAGCGCCGTTCGTCAAAGTTGAGGCTACGAAATTTACTGAAGTTGGTTATGTTGGTCGCGACGTCGAATCGATTATTCGCGACCTTATGCAAATTTCCGTGCGTATGGTTCGCAAACAGCGCACCGAGGAAGTTAAGGAAAAAGCTACTGAAAATGCGAATGAGCGTCTGCTTGATATACTTGTGCCAGAGCCGAAACGTACGCAAAATCCGTTGAGCAAACTTTTTGGCGGTGTGGAAGTTGCTGAAACGCCGAAAACTGAAGAGCCAGTTGAAACGAATAATGCCGGTCGTGATTTTGTGAAAAAGCGCCTTGAAGCTGGCAAATTGGAAGAGCAAATCATTGAGCTGGAAGTTGCCGATCATGGTAAGCCGATGGTTGGAATGTTCAGCGGTTCGAGCCTTGAGAGCATGGGCGACAATTTGCAGGATATGATTAATGGGCTTATGCCGAAACGCACTCGCAAGCGCAAAGTTACCGTAGCGGCAGCGCGCAAAATCCTTGAGCAGGAAGAAGCCGAAAAACTTATCGATATGGAAGAAGTTGCTGAAACCGCGGTTAAATTGGCGGAGCGCAGCGGCATTGTCTTTTTCGATGAAATTGATAAAGTTGCTGTCAAGGGTTCGAGCAGCGGTCCGGACGTTAGCCGTGAAGGCGTGCAGCGTGATATTTTGCCAATTGTCGAAGGTTCAACTGTCATGACTAAATACGGCGCTGTGAAAACGGACTACATTTTATTCATAGCGGCTGGCGCATTTCATACGGCGAAACCGTCAGATTTGATACCGGAATTGCAGGGCAGATTTCCTATTCGCGTTGAATTAAAATCTCTGAGCAAAGAAGACTTTGAGAAGATTTTAACCGAGCCGCAAAACGCGCTTATCAAACAATATAAAGAAATGCTGAAAACTGAAGGGCTTGATTTGGAATTTAAGCCCGAGGCGATTGAGCGAATTGCTGAAATGGCGTATGATGTCAACGAGCAAGCTGAAGATATCGGAGCGCGTAGACTTCATACATTGCTTGAGAAATTGCTTGAGGAAGTTTCATTTGACGCGCCCGATATGGTTAAGGAAGGCAAGACTGAAGTTTTGATTGACGCAGAATATGTTGACAAGAAACTTAGCGAAATTGTCAAGAGCCGCGACCTGTCGAATTTCATTTTGTAAATTTTTGCTTGTAATATTCTTGCCGGTTATGGTATTATACGAGCAAGGAGGTTGATTTATATGGAGGTTAAGTACGAGGCTCAAATTACGGCAGTTGGAAAAGACGCGCGCCCATTTCTTGAGACGAACAGCAGTTTCATTTTGATGGATGCCGGTTTCAGAGATTCGCTTGCTGATATGGTTGTCCAGCACACAGTTTCTGAGGTTAAAGGCGATATTGCTGTTGGCGATAAACTTGTAGTTGGCAATACCGATTTTACGGTTGTAACGGTTGGCGCTGACGTTATGAAAAATCTTCGTGAGGGCGGTCACTGCACCGTGGTCATTGGAAAAGCGGCGACTCTTCCTGGGCAAGTTGCGGTTAAAGGTTCGATACCGCCCAGACTTCGTCCTGGCGATGTTGTCAAATTCTACGCGAAATAAAATATTCGTGAAAGTTCTTGGGGCGGAGTGAAATTCTCCACCGGCGGTAAAGTCCGCGAGCCTTGTGGCATGATTCGGCGAAATTCCGAAACCGACGGTATAGTCCGGATGTGAAAGAGCAAACGCATTAATTTTTGCCGCCTTGATTTAGGCGGTTTTTTTATTGGCGGTGGTAAATTGTTCACTGGGATTATCGAAGAAACGGGCAGGCTGAAAAGTTTTGACGGCGGGCGGCTTGAAATTGCCTGCGCGAAAATTTTGGAAGATATTAAAATCGGCGACAGCATTAGTACGAGCGGAATTTGTTTGACGGTGACGGAATTTGGCGCAGAATATTTTGCGGCGGATGTAATGCCGGAGACAGTTCGTCGAACTTCATTGGAAATAGGCGGCGTGGTGAATTTGGAGCGGGCAATGAAAGTTGGTGACAGATTCGGCGGGCATATTGTCAGCGGACATATTGACGGCGTTGGGAAAATTACCGGCATTCGCGCAGAGGGCAACGCCATTATTTTTAAAGTCGCGGCGGAAAATAATTTGTTAAAACAAATAGCGGCGAAAGGCTCAGTTGCATTGGACGGCATAAGCTTAACGGTAGTTGACGCTGGCGCAGATTTTTTCAGCGTTTCGATGATACCGCATACGCGCGCGGTGACGAATTTTAATTTCAAGCGCGTGGGCAGTTCGGTTAATATTGAAACAGATATTTTGGCAAAATATATTGAGCGGCTAACAACTTTCAAACCAAATGCTGAAGTTACTAGGGATTTTTTGATTGAGCATGGTTACTGACGCGAGGACCGCCCAAGGATGGGCGGCGAACCCCGCCCGCTGCTAATGAGCGTGAAGCGAATTATTCAGCGGGCATGTTTTTCTTTGCTAGGCGTTTCTTTTTGCGCGTAATAAACTAAAAAAATAAGGTGATAATTATGATAGAATTTGCGACGATTGAACAGGCGATTGACGATATTAAACACGGCAAAATGATTGTGGTTATAGACGACGAAGACCGCGAAAATGAGGGCGATTTAATATGCGCGGCTGAAACCGTGACGCCCGAACAAATTAATTTTATGGCAACATACGCGAAAGGTTTAATTTGCACACCGATAATCGGGGCGCGGCTCGATGAACTTGGTATTGGTCAAATGGTTACCAACAACACCGACAACCACGAAACAGCGTTTACAGTTTCCATTGACGCATTCGATACTGAAACCGGAATTTCAGCGTATGAGCGCTGCCACACGATTAAACTTTTGCTTGATAAAAATGCTAAGGCGGCGAGTTTTCGGCGTCCAGGTCACGTTTTCCCATTGCGCTCAGTCGAAGGCGGCGTTTTGCGTCGAGCCGGTCACACTGAAACCACAACCGATTTAGCGCGGCTGGCAGGATTTTACCCCGCCGGTTTGTGCTGCGAAATTATGGACGACGACGGGCATATGATGCGCACTGAGAAATTGAAACGATTTGCCGAAAAACACGGGCTGAATATTATCACGGTGCGCGGCTTGATTGAATACCGCAACCGCACTGAAAAATTTATCAAGCAAATTGCCGACGCCGATTTTCCGAGTAAGTACGGGCATTTTCGCTTGAAGGCTTACGAGAGCACTCTGGACGGCAAATGTCATTTGGCGATTGTCAAGGGCGAAGTTGCAGGCAAAGAAAATGTTTTAGTTCGCGTGCATTCCGAATGTTTAACCGGCGACGCGCTTGGTTCGTTGCGTTGCGATTGCGGCGACCAACTTCAAACCGCTCTCAAACGTATTGAAAAGGAAGGGCAAGGCGTGGTATTATATATGCGGCAGGAAGGGCGCGGCATTGGTCTTGCAAATAAAATTCGCGCGTATGTGCTGCAGGACGGCGGCAAAGATACTGTCGAGGCGAATATTTTGCTGGGCTTTAAACCGGATTTGCGCGATTATGGGATTGGCGCTCAAATTCTGGCAGATTTGGGCTTGACGTCAATTCGGCTGATGACAAATAATCCGGCTAAACGCGCGGGGCTTGAAGGTTACGGCTTGAAAATTACTGAGCGCGTGCCGATTGTAGTTGCTCCTACCAAATTTGATAAAAATTATTTGACTGTGAAAAAAACTAAGATGGGACACATTTTCGAGGAGGATAAAAAATCTTGAACATTTACGAAGGCAAAATGAACGGGCGCGGCTTGAAAATTGCAATAGTGGTCGCGCGGTTCAATGAATTTATTACAAGCAAACTTTTAGGCGGCGCGCTGGATGTTTTGAAACGCCACGAAGTTGCTGAAGAGGATATCACTGTTGCGTGGGTGCCAGGCAGTTTTGAAATTCCGCTCGTTGCTAAGCAATTCGCCGAAACTAAAAAATTCGACGCGGTAATTTGTTTGGGCGCGGTAATTCGCGGCGCTACTACTCATTACGATTACGTTTGCAATGAAGTTTCAAAAGGCGTCGCGCAGGTTGGACTTCAAACCGGAGTTCCGACGATTTTTGGCGTCGTCACAACTGAAAATATTCAACAGGCGATTGAACGCGCCGGTACTAAGGCTGGCAACAAAGGTTCTGACGCCGCTATGAGCGCTATCGAAATGGCTAACCTTTTAAAGGATGTGGCAATATGAGCAGTCAACTTCGCATTGAAAAATTGCAGGAACTGATTAAGCAGGAAATGAGCAAAATGCTACTCAAGGAAATTAAAGATCCGCGAATAGGATTTGTAACGGTGACTGACGTTGAAATGACGGGCGACCTGCGCGAGGCGAAAATTTACGTGAGCATAATGGGCGGTGACGAGCAAATAAAAGAATCGCTTGAAGGTTTGCAGAGCGCACTGGGTTTCATACGCCGCGAAATTGGTAAACGAATCAGATTGAGATTTACGCCGGAAATTTCCTTTGCGCTCGATAAATCCCTTGACTACAGCGAACATATTCAGAAACTTCTCTTGCAGATTGAAAAGGAGCGTGATTCAGTTGAAAATAACGTTAGCGGAAACGGCGGCGAAATTAAAAGCGGCGAATAAAATATTGCTGACGGCGCATGTAAATCCGGACGGCGACGCGATTGGCGCAAGTTTGGCGATGTTACAAATCCTGCGCGAAATGGGAAAAACCGCGCAAGTTTACATTGACGATAAAATTCCTACAAATTTTTCTGTAATGCCGTTTGAAGAGGAAATTCGACGCCCGCGCGAAGATGAAACATTCGACGCCGATTTACTCGTGATTTTGGACACCGCGCCCGACAGAATCGGCAACGTTCAAAAATTGACTGACGCACCGATTTTGAATATTGACCACCACGTTACAAACAAAGAGGCTATCGGCGATTGGTACATCGAGGCTGACGCGGCGGCGACTTGCGAAATTGTTTTTAAGCTTTGCCACGAATTGGGCGCGCAAATCACGCGGAACATTGCGGTTTGTCTTTATACCGGTTTGGCGACCGATACCGGCTTTTTCAATTATTCAAATACAAAACCTGCAACATTGCGTGCGGCGGCTGAACTTGTCGAATTGGGCGTACAGCCGAATTTAATTTCTGAGCAACTTGAAAAGCGCAGTTTTCGCGACGTGAAAATTATGAGCGCGGCGGTACTCACAACTAAACTTTTTTACAACGGCAAAGTCGCCGGTATGTTCATTGGCGAGGAACTTCAGCGCAAAGTTGACAATACCGAAGGGCTGATTGATTTAATCCGCGTCATTGATACGGTTGACGTGGCTTTTCTGATTAAGAGCACGGCGGAAAATGTGTGCCGCGTGAGTTTGCGCTCGAAAATGACTGAAGTATCGAATATTGCTAAGCGGCTCGGCGGCGGTGGGCACATTCGCGCGGCTGGCTGTACGATTAATAAAAGTTTCGACGAAGCCAAGCAGATTTTGATTCGGACGATTGGCGAATATATGCTTGAAAATGGATATTTGCGTCCGGCGGAATACGAAGACCGCGAAGAAATTTCGCTTGCGGATTATGAATTGCCCGACAATGTTTGACGGATTTATAAATTTGTGCAAACCGGCGAATATGACAAGCCACGACGCGGTTAATCTCGTGCGGCGAAATTTGCACACAAAAAAAGTTGGACACGGCGGAACTCTTGACCCTGCGGCGGTTGGAGTTTTACCGGTTGCCGTCGGGCGCGCCACGAAATTTCTTGAATACATTGCCGATTGCGACAAAACCTATCGCGCAGAAATTTTATTTGGCGTTGCGACTGACAGCGGCGATTTGGAAGGCGAAATTATCAACCGCGTTGAAGATTTTGAAATGCCCGCGCTTGATGAAATTAATTCTGCGCTGAAAAATTTTACTGGGCAAATTGAGCAGACGCCGCCTAAACATTCCGCGATAAAAATTAACGGGCGAAAGGCTTATGATTTAGCGCGAAAAAATATTGACTTTGAAATGCCGCGCCGCGTCGTTACCATTCACCAAATTAAGATTTTGAGCGTTGACGAAAAAATTTTGACGCTGGAAATTGACTGCGCGAAAGGCACGTACATTCGGAGTTTGGCGGCGGATATTGGCGAAAGTTTGAAATTACCTGCGACGCTGAAATTTTTGACGCGCGTTCGGGTTGGCAATTTTGATTTGGCTGACGCGTGCGATTTTGACAGCTTAAAAATTTTGCCGGTTGAGAATTGTATTGATTTGCCAAAATATGAATTGGCGGAGCGGCGGGTTAAAGCTTTTTGCAACGGTTTGCCGACGAATGTTAGTGAAAATGACGCGCGGGTTAAAGTTTACGCGGAAGAAAAATTTTTGGGCGTTGGGAAAATTCGCGCAGGAGAATTGCGTTCAGAAAAACTATTCATTGACAGTTCGATTTAGAAAAGTTATAATTTGAGCATAAAAAAAGACGCCTCGAAATTTGCGAGACGCCGATGTTGGTTTAAGCGGTTTACCGCCGTGATGTATAGCTTATAAAGATTAGGTTGCAAGCCGTCTAGAATGTGGTGGTTTTAGGCGGCTGTTTTGCTCAGTACGATGAGTAGCGCTCCGGTGATAGCAACCACGCGGACTATGATTTTTATAATACGCTTACGCATCCGGCACACCTCCAAACCGGAGGTCTTGGTTTAACCGCCTGCCGTTTCCAACATTAGACGTATTTTAGCATAACGTTGTAATTTTGTACAGCGTTTTTTTATTATAAACATAGGAGAGATTAACATGAAGGTTTTGATTATCAATGGTTCGCCGCACGCTAAAGGAAATACGGCGATAGCTATTAACGAAATGGTGAAAATTTTTGCGGCTGAAGGCGTCGAAACTGAAATTGTGCAGGTCGGCAATAAGGCTGTGCGCGGCTGCGTTGCCTGCAGAAAATGTTGGGAAACCGGCAAATGCATTTTCAATGATATTGTCAATGAAACTGCGCCGCTTTTTGAAGAGGCTGACGGCTTGGTAATTGCCGCGCCGGTTTATTACGCTTCGGCGAATGGCACGATTATTAGTTTTTTGGACAGACTTTTTTTTAGCGCGCATTTCGATAAAACTATGAAAGTTGGTGCGAGCGTCGTAATTTCGCGGCGTGGCGGTTCGAGTTCGACTTTCGATGAGCTCAATAAATTTTTTACTATGAATCAGATGCCGGTTGCGTCCAGCCAATATTGGAATATGGTTTACGGGCGCGAACCTGGCGAGGCTGAGCAAGACGCTGAAGGTTTGCAGACAATGCGCACGCTCGCCAGAAATATGACATTTTTGATGAAAAGTATTGCGCTGGGCAAAGAAAAATTTGGACTGCCGGAAAAAGAACCGTGGATTCCGACGCATTTTATTAGGTAGGCTGAATGGATTCGCATTTCAGAAAAATTCAAGAGCGACGCCGCTTGAAAAAAGTCAGTTTCGTTCAACGGAAATTACACACGCACCGGCTAAATAAAAAGTTGCAACGGCGCAGTTCCCGCCGATACAAAGCCGAAATTCCAAACGGTGGCGCATTTAAAAAATTTCCGTTCAAGCAAACTTATTGAAAAAATTTTATCAGGGTGAAATTTTATGAGATGCATTCAGCCGAGTTATGTTAAAAATTTTCGCTGTGACGGCAAACTTTGTGAGGCGCGTTGCTGTCGCGATTGGCGAATTGTGGTTGACGACGATGCTTTTGAAAAATATTCTAACCTTCCCGACGCCGCCCGCGAAAAAGTTTTTGAAAATCTCGATTGGGTTGAAGATGAACAGGAAGACGTTGACGTGCTTGTTTTGAAACTGCGCGAAGATGGCGTTTGCTCATTTTTGGGCAAGGATTGTTTATGCAAATTACAGAAACATTACGGCGAAGATTATTTGACGGCGATTTGTCAAAGTTACCCGCGCGTGACATATCGGCTTGACGACGAAATTTTTGAACAGTCGATGACGCTCACCTGCCCAATCGCGGCGCATTTAATTTTGTTCCCGACAACGCCAATGACATTTGAAGAAACGCAGGAAGTTTCAGCGCGGGCGATTATCGGCTTCAAGCAAAAATTATCGCGCCCAGTCGACGAATTTATCAAATTGCAAATGGACGCGATTAAAATTCTGCAGGATAGAAATTTGCCGGTGAATCAGCGCTTGAAAAAAATCTGCGCGATGTTTGAAAATCTGCCGGAATATGAATTTGACATTGAGCGCCACACCGCCGCGTTGATTGACGTTTTCGCAAATACTTACAACGCCAATCTCAGTAAAAATAAAAAATTGGAACTGCGACAAAATTATTTGACTTATCGCGATGAAATTTTAAACAAAACTTACGGCGCGTTTGGTCATATGCTGGAAAATTATCTTGTCAATGAATTTTTTATGCGCTGTTATCCGAGCGCGTTTAGTGGCGGCGATTTTCACAACATTAAAATTTTCGTTACCGGTTTCAAAGTTTTGGAATTTGCGC
Organism: uncultured Selenomonadaceae bacterium; assembly: GCA_905234705.1. Lineage (GTDB taxonomy): Bacteria > Bacillota > Negativicutes > Selenomonadales > Selenomonadaceae > Quinella. The sequence continues at coordinate 30,837 of CAJOIB010000009.1, forward strand.
TTGTGCTTACCGTCATTGCTAAGAAAAAGCTAAATCTCGACGAAGTTACCACGCTGATTTATTCTGTGAATGATATGCTCGATCATAGCCGCGGCGGTATGGACGCCATTATCGATTTTGCTAAGACGTGCGACAGTAAAACTTTTGCTGAACTTATGCTTGAGGATTAAAATAAAAGCCGCCGAGCCCAAAAGCTTGACGGTAATTTTTTTGCTTAAAATCTTCCCTTCAATGATTAATTCAATTAAAATTGTGGCACAATCGCGGGAGGCGGAATGGCTTTGACCGGCGTGATTGAAAATTTCAGCGGATTGTGCGTAGCGGTAATGATTAGCGGCGTTGGAATTGCGATGTTAAGCCGCGCAATTAATCAATCGGGCGTCGACGGCTGACAATAAAGCTCAGAGCATTGGAATTTTTTCATTTGGCGGGAATTTGGGATTTGCGCTAGGTCCTGTGCTTATGACGGCAGCTGTTTCGATTTTCGGACTCGCTGGCACTTTGATTTTTATTTTGCCGGAAATTATTATTTGCATTTTACTGAAGAAATATTACAATGACTTGAAAAATCTGAATGGGAATATCGCGCAGAAATCCGGTAAGAGCGCGGGCGTTGACCAGTGGCGTCCGTTTATGAGATTGACAGCGGTTGTGATTGGGCGCTCGATTATTTTTCACGGTTTCAATACATTTTTGGCGCTGTACTGGATTCACGAACTTGGGCAAAGCGAAGCGGTCGGCAATACAGTTTTGAGCGTGTATTATGCGATTAGCGCGGTTAGTGTTTTGATTGGCGGAAAATTGGCTGATACTTTCGGCTATCGTACGATGATAAAAATAAGTTTTGCAATGCTGTTAACGACGATAATTTTGTTGACGCTGGCGGAAAATATTTACGCGGCGGCGATATTAATTTTGCCGCTGTTGGTGTCTTTCACATTACCGCCGGTAAAAATTAAAACTTGAAGGTGATATTTATGGAAAATGAAAATCTTGACGAAATCGAAAAGCCGCGAATAATCATTGTAACGGGAATGAGCGGCAGCGGTAAAACTCAAGCGTGCCGTTGCCTCGAAGATTTAGGTTATTTTTGCGTGGATAATTTGCCGCCGGTTTTTATTCCCAAATTTGTTGAATTGTGCTCGCACGCTTCCAGCCACGTCAATAAAGTTGTATTCGTCGTCGATACGCGCAGCAGAGAATTTTTCGACACGCTGATTCACATTCTCGAAGATATGGACAAAGCAAATCTTGACTACGAAATGCTGTTTATGGACGCCAGCGACGACGCGATTATTCGCCGCTACAAAGAAACTCGCCGCCGTCATCCAATGGCAACTTCTTCACGAATTTCTGACGGCGTTGCAAAGGAGCGCGCGCGCCTTGAAGCTGTACGCGGCAAAGCTACTTATTTAATCGATACTTCGAGCCTTTCAAAAACTGAACTGCGCGATAAACTCAAGCGGCTTTTCGGCAAACACGAAGGCGTTGATATGAATATTTCTGTGCTGTCATTTGGTTTTAAATTTGGTATGCCAATGGACGCCGATATGGTTTTGGACGTGCGATTTTTGCCCAATCCGTTTTATATTGAAGAAATGCGTCACAAAAGCGGCAATGTTCCCGAAGTCGCCGCGTATATCGCCGATAAACCTATCACACAGGAATTTATTAAACGCCTCGACAATCTGATTGATTTTCTTGTGCCGCAATACGTCAAGGAAGGCAAAAGTCAGCTGGTTATTGCGGTTGGCTGTACCGGCGGAATGCACAGGAGCGTTTTCATTGCCAAACATATTTTTGATTTAATCGCCAGCAACGGCTACACGGTTAACCTTGAACACCGCGACCTTATGAAAAATGACGTGTGGGAAGCTTGAGGCGCGAAATGTTACACCTGTTGAAATGGCTTTACCCAGGAATGAAATTTAAGCGTTGGCTGTTACTTTTCGCAATCGGCGTTTTAATGGTAAGTTTCGGCGCGGCGTTGCTACTGAATTATGAAGTACTTGGTCGCGCAGAAGAAAAAATTTTCCAGTTCATCTATACGAATTTTGGCAATTACAATTACGCGGTGAATGTGGCGATAGGGCTGGTGATTGTTGTTATCGGCTCAATCATTATGCTGTGGTCGACGCGCAAAGTTATTCGTTCGATTATCGCTGTTTTAATTCCGGACAGAACCGGCAGGATTGTGGATATGATTTACCAGGAGCGGAAATTGGGCAAAGGTCCGGTTGTTACGGTAATCGGCGGCGGGCATGGTTTATCGGTTTTATTGCGCGGATTAAAATTTTCGACGAGCAATATTTCAGCGGTTGTAACTGTTGCTGACGACGGCGGAAGTTCGGGGCGACTGCGCGAAGAATTTGGGATAATACCGCCAGGCGATTTGCGAAATTGTTTAGTGGCGTTGGCTGATACCGAGCCTTTAATGGAAAAATTATTTCAATATCGATTCAAAGGTTCAACGGCGCTTGCGGGACATAGTTTCGGCAATTTATTTATCGCGGCGATGAATGAAGTTACGGGCGATATGGAAACTGCGCTGAAAGAATCTTCCAAAGTTTTGGCGGTTAAAGGGCGCGTGATTCCGGCGAGCAAAGAATTTATTCGATTGGACGCGATTATGACGGACGGCACGGTTGTTGAAGGCGAATCGCAAATTCCGGAAGCTCATAAAAAAATCCGCCGCGTTCAATTATTCCCTAAAAAAGTTTCAGCAGTACCGGCGGCGCTTGAGGCGATTGAAAAAGCCGACGCGATTGTTCTCGGTCCAGGCAGTTTGTATACCAGCATAATGCCGAATCTTTTGGTTGAAGGCGTTGCTAAGGCGCTGAAAAATTCCAAGGCGATTAAGATTTACATTTGCAACGTTATGACGCAGCCTGGCGAAACTGATAATTATTCAGCATTCGATCACGTGAAGGCGATTCTCGACCACACCGGCAAGGGCGCGATTGATTATGTTTTGGTAAATTCCGCGCCGATTCCGGAAAAATTTCTTGGCGAGGCTAAACCAGTTGAAGTTGACGAAGACAAAATTAATGCGTTGGGATGTGGACTAATTAAGGCTGATTTGGTTAGCGAGACTGACGCCGGACGTCATGACCCCGATAAACTTTGCAAGGAAGTTATGAAAATTATTTACGAAATGAGCAATGTACACAAATAAAAAAATGGTCGGTGTCAAAAATTTCAACACTGACCACTAATTTTTTTGAGCCGCCGCCGTATTACTGGCGCTTACGTATAACTTCAGTTTCAATGTAATCGATACAGCCAGAAATTGGAAGAGCCGGTTTGCGAATACGAATTATAACTTCTTCGACGTTTTTAACTTTCTCAAGCAGACTGTCAGCAATTTTAATTCCGAGCGCCGACATAACTTGGAAACGGTGATTTTCCATCAGTTCCTTAATAATTTCGTACACTCGCGCAGTATTAATGCCCTCTTCAAATTCGTTCAAATCAGTTGAATTTTCGTCCATTTTCAGTTCCGCGTCGAGGTAAAATTTTTGCCCCTGTTCACGTTCGTACTCATAATAGCCGTGATAACCGTAAAACATCATATTCGTTATACGAACTTTCACCATACTGCCCTCAACCTCCTAAAAATTATTTAATCGATTGTATCACAGAATTTTAGAATATGGAAGAAGGATTATTTTGGAAAGCACAACTTTTTTTTATTTTTTAACAGCGTCGATATTGCTGACTTTAGCGCCAGGACCGGACAATTTATACTTGCTGACGAAAAGTTTATCGAGCGGCGCGAAAAGCGGAGTAATTTTATCGGCGGGCTTAGTGAGCGGAATAGTTTTCCATACATTTTTGGTAATGGTGGGCGTGGCGGCGATTATTCAAAATTCGTCGCTGGCGATGTTGTTGCTGAAAATTTTAGGCGCGGCGTATTTGCTGATTTTGGCGTTTAAATCTTTTCGCGCAGGACAGAGCGGCAAAAAAATTTCAATGAAAAAAGCCGACGCCGAATCGTCGTTTTGGGCGATTTACCGGCGCGGCGTTTTGATGAATGTACTCAACCCAAAAGTTTTGCTGTTCTTCCTGGCGTTTCTGCCGCAATTTGTGAATTTATCGGACGCCTCCGCCAGTCTGCAAATCGCGTTGCTGGGAGTAACTTTCGCCGTGCAAGGATTTATAATTTTTTCGGTGATAGCAATTTGCGCGGGTAAAGTTCGGAAATTAATTCTTCGACAAAAAAATCTCGGACAAATTTTAAATTTCGTCGAAGCCGCAGTATTAGCTATTATCGCCTTGACGCTGTTAATCTTTTAGAGTCATATTAGTATTTATGAATGCCTTTAAAGTTTGGCGACCATTTTGCCGTAAATATTATTTTTGCTAATCCAGCCGTTGACGTGCCCGTGATTGTTGCTGATTTGAAAGGTGTTGCCATTTTTCACGGCGGAAATTTTATGCAGATAATATTTTCCCGCGACTTTGCAAAAAACCACGTCATTTTTCTTCAAGACAGTTTCAGCGGTGACTGGCTCGACAACAGCGGGCTGACCGGATTTTAAAATCGGCGTCATTGATTGCCCAAAACCTATCAAGATAACCGTTTCACCCGCGCGAAGATGATCCGCCGAAATTTTATTTTCCTTGCCGGTAAACATTAGCCGCGCCCCCATTTCAAAAATCTGTAGCCAAAATTTTTTGCTATGGTATAATATCTTTGCAAAAATTTCAATGAGGAGCGTTAATATGGATTTGAAAATAAATGACGAACGCCACGGCTTTAAGCTGAAAAAAATTGCCGAAGTTGCCGAAATTTCCGCGAAAACTTATGAATTTGAACACATTAAAACCGGCGCGAAACTTTTGTACATTGACGCCGACGACGATAACAAAGTTTTTTATATCGGATTTCGCACGCCGCCCAAAGACGATACCGGCGTTGCTCATATTGTCGAACACAGCACGCTTTGCGGCTCGCGGAAATATCCGCTCAAAGAACCGTTTGTTGAACTTTTGAAAGGCTCAATGAATACTTTTCTGAACGCAATGACTTATCCCGATAAAACCGTTTACCCAATCGCCAGCCGCAATGATAAAGATTTTCGCAATTTGGAAGATGTTTACCTGGACGCGGTTTTTTATCCGGCGATGATTGACACGCCCGAAATTTTAATGCAGGAAGGCTGGCATTACGAAATTGAAAATGCTGACGCGCCCTTGACTTACAGCGGCGTAGTTTTTAACGAAATGAAAGGTGCGTTGTCCGCGCCGGAAGATATTCTTGGTAGAAAATCTATGCACGAAATTTTTCCGGATAATTGCTACGGCTTTGAAAGCGGCGGCGACCCAGAGGCTATTCCCGATTTGACGCAGGAAGATTTTATCGCTTTTCACAAAAAATTTTATCACCCGTCGAACAGTTACATTTACCTTTACGGCGACGTTGACATTGACGAACAGCTTGCTTACCTTGACGGCGAATATCTTTCCAAATTTGAGAAAATCGAAGTTGACAGCGCAATTTTGCCGCAGCCGCTTTTTAGTGAAATGAAACGCGTTGCCGATGTTTATCCGATTGGCGACGAAGAAACCGCTGACGAAAAAACTTTCCATTCGCTGAATTTTTTGGTAGGGAATATCCAAGACGCGCAAACTATGCTTGGGCTGAATATTTTAAACCACGCGCTTTTTGTGACGCCCGCCGCACCGCTCAGAAAAGCTATCATTGATTCAAAACTCGGCAAAGACGTTGACAGCGGCTTGGACTTGGACTTGCGCCAGCCCGTTTTTAATGTGACTTTGAGCGGCTCTGAAATTGACTGCGCCGATAAATTTTACGACCTGGTTATCTCCGAAATGAAAAAAATCGTCGCGCAGGGCATAGATAAAACTTTACTGCAGGCGTCGATTAATGCGATGGAGTTTAAACTGCGCGAGGCGGATTTTGGATTGCTGCCGCGCGGTTTGATTTACGGGCTCAGCTGTTTGCACACGTGGCTTTATGACGGCGACCCGAATATTTGTCTGCGTTACGAAGATTATTTGCAGGCTGTCAAGGACGGTTTGAATAACGGCTACTTTGAAAATTTGTTGCAGAAATATTTTATCGACAATCCGCATAAAGTTTTAATCACGCTGTCGCCGGATAAAAGTCTTGCCAAAGAGCGTGACGCCGCACAAGCCGCTAAACTCGCCGAAGTCAAATCCAAGATGACTGACGCCGAAATTGCCGCCGTGATTGAGACTACTAAAAATTTAAAAATTCGCCAGCAAAGCCCCGAATCTCCCGAAAATCTTGAAAAAATTCCGCTGATTAAAATTAGTGACATTCGCAAAGAGCCGGAAAATTTGCCGCTGATGTTCCGCGATATTGACGGCACGCGCATTTTGTTTAGCAATGTCGACACGCACGGAATTATTTATCTCACGTTTTATTTTGACGCGCTGAAAGTTCCGCAGGATAAAGTTTTTTACGCGTTCCTGCTGAGTGACGTTATCGGCTGTATCGATACCCGCCAGCATTCCTATGAAGAACTGACGATTTTGGGCAATATGCATATCGGCGGTGTCGGCTCAAGTCTTAGCGCCGAATCTAAAAAAGATGAGCCTAATTCGTTTATTCCGCGGCTGAAAGTTCATGTTAAAGCCCTGGCGTCCAAAATTCCCGAAATGAGCGAAATTCTCACCGAAATTTTCACTGAAACGATTTTCACAAATAAAAAACGCCTGCGCGAAATTATCGAAGAAGAACAAATCGGCATTGAACAGGGCATTCAAGGCAGCGCCAATACGATAGTTACTGCGCGAATCGGCTCGTATCTGTCGAACGCCGGAGCGTACAATGACAGCGCGATTTTGCCATTTAACGAATTTCTGAAGGACTTGCTGAAAAATTTTGACGCGAAATTTGAGGAACTCGTCGACGAATTGACGGACGTTTATAATCGGCTGTTGAATCGTAACGGATTAATTATCAGCGTCACGGCTACCGATGAAATTTACAAAGATTTTCGCCCGCACTTGAAAAAAATTATTAAAGCTTTGCCGGTTGAGGAATATCCGATTGCGGGGTATGATTATCCGCTGGTCGCGCAGAATGAAGGGCTTTATTCTCAAAGCCGCGTGCAATATGTTGGTAAGGGCGCTAATTTTATCAGCCTTGGCTACGATTACACGGGCGCGCTGGCGGTTTTGGAAACGATTTTGCGCTATGAATATTTTTGGACGAAAATTCGCGTGCAGGGCGGCGCTTACGGTGCATTTGTTGGTTTTGGTCGAAGTGGCAATATGATTTTCAATTCTTACCGCGACCCGAATTTGAAACGCACGCTGGATATTTTTAATGGCACGGCTGATTTTCTGCGGAATTTCGACATTACCGACCGCGAAATGGATAAATACATTATCGGCACAATGAGCAAGGCTGACAAACCTTTGACGCCGGCTTTGAAAGGGCAGCTTGCCGCGGAATTTTGCTTGAAGGGAATTACCTACGCTGACCGCCAAAAAGCCCGCACTGAGGCTTTAAACGCGCGACAAGGGGATATTCGCGCGCTGGCTGATTTGGTTGACGCCTGTATGCGCGAAAATAATTTGTGCGTTTTCGGCAATGAGGCTGTGATTAAAGACAACGCCGCCATTTTCCAGAGCATTAAACCGGCGATTAATTAAGGTGCGATTATGCGTAAAAAAATTTTTATTGGCTTGTTAAGTTTGAGTTTGTTAAGCGGCGGGACGGTTGACGCGGCGCGGTATTTTATGCAGGGCGATTCTAAGGGCGTTAAGACTCCGTACGGCGATAACGTGAAAATTGGAAAATACGTTCGGGCGGGCGACGCTAAACTTTATTATGAAGTTTACGGCAAGGGTGAACCGATTTTGATATTGCACGGCGGCGGCGTTGGCAGTCCGTATGAAATGGGCAGGCTGATTGACGATTTGCGCAAAAATCACAAAGTTATCGTGATGTCGACGCGCGGGCACGGGCGCTCTGAAATTGGTGACGCGCCTTTGACATATGAGCAAAAAGCCAATGACGCCATCGCGGTTTTAAATGCGGTTGGTGAGCAGAAAGTTCAAATCGTTGGTTTCAGCGACGGCGCGTATACCGCTTATAAAATCGCGGCGATGTATCCTGCGCGAGTCGAGAGAATCACGGCGATTGGCGCTGGTACTTTGAAGGCGGGCTATTTCGGTGACAGTATGCGCATTGAAGATTTGGCGGCGATTGATGCTGATTTTGTTGAATATGAGAAAACGATTATGCCCGAGCCGGAGCGCTGGCAAGATTTTTGTAACAAATACATTCAATTTTGGCACAATATGAGCGTGGGCGGCGAAATTTTCCGCGCGATTAAATGTCCGGTTTTGTTAATTGTTGGTGATGAAGATGATCATGCGCCGGTTATTACGGTTTTGGAGGCGCACCAATTTATTCCAAATTCGCGGCTGTGCGTCATTCCCAAGGCGTGGCATTCAGCTTTTCTCGACAATTACGAAATGACGGCACAAGCGATTTTACCATTTGTAAATTCAAAACTTGAAGATTTAAAGCCGAGCAAAAAAGTAGAGTACAATTCAAGACAGGAGAGTTAACATGAAGAAAACGATTTTTACGGGCGCGGGCGTTGCGATTATTACGCCGTTCGACGACAGCGGCAAGATTAATTTTGAGGAACTTGGAAAAATTATTGACAATCAAATTTCCGAAGGCACTGACGCGATTATCATTACCGGCACGACTGGCGAATCTGCAACTTTGGACGACGACGAACACAAGGCGGCGATTAAATTTGCTGTTGAATCTGTGAATAAGCGCGTTCCTGTCATTGCTGGCACTGGCTCAAATGATACCGCCTATGCTATTCAACTTTCGCAGTACGCCGAAAAAGTTGGAGCGGACGCTTTGCTGCTGGTTACGCCCTATTACAACAAATGCACGCAAAACGGCTTGGTTGCTCATTATACGAAAATTGCCGATAACGTCAACATTCCTATGATTGTTTATAATGTTCCGAGTCGTACGGGCGTTGGCATTAAACCGGAAACTTACGCGCGCCTCGCTGAGCATAAAAATATTGTTGCGGCGAAGGAAGCTAACGGCGATTTGTCTTCGATTTTAAAAACGCGCAGACTTTGCGGCGATGAACTTACAATTTATTCCGGCAATGACGACCAAATTATTCCGATTTTGTCATTGGGCGGCAAGGGCGTTATTTCTGTTTTGTCGAATGTTGCGCCGAAGGATACGCATTTGATTTGCCAGCTGTACTTTGAAGGAAAAGTTGAAGCGGCGGCGAAATTGCAGATTGACTACAGCGATTTAATTGACGCGCTCTTTTGTGAAGTAAATCCGATACCAGTTAAAGCGGCGATGAAACTTTTGGGCTGGAACGTCGGGAACGTAAGAATGCCGTTGAGCGAAATTGAGCCGCAACATTTAGAGCAAGTCAAATCGGCTTTAATCAACCATAAATTATTGGAGGCTTGAAAATGAAAAAATATGTCGCCGAATGTATTGGAACTATGACGCTAGTGGTTTTAGGTTGTGGTACGGCTATGCTTGTTGGTTGTGACGCGGTTTTAGGCGGCGGGTATATTTTAACGGCGTTTGCATTTGGCTTATCGATTGTGGCGATGGCTTATTCGATTGGGAATATTTCCGGCTGTCATATCAATCCGGCGGTATCGTTGGGCGTTTTGCTCAGCGGGCGTATGAGCGGCAAAGATTTTGTTTATTATGTTATCGCGCAGTGCATAGGGGCGTTGATTGGCGCTGAACTTTTAGCGACGATTTTTGTAATGGGCAATGTGCCGGATATGACGGGCGGATTAGGCACAAATGGCTTGGCGGGCGTCAATGGCAGTTCGATGGCGGGCTTGCTGGTTGAGATTGTGCTGACATTTATTTTTGTGATAAATATTTTGGGCGTGACTTCGGATAAAGCAAAGCACGGCTCATTTGGCGGCTTAGTAATTGGTTTGACGCTGGTTGGCGTTCATATTTTAGGAATTGGGTTAACGGGGACTTCAGTAAATCCGGCGCGCAGTTTTGGTCCTGCGGTTGTGGCGGCGGCTGGCGGCAATGGTGCTCCGCTTGAATGTTTACCGGTATTTATTTTTGGTCCGCTGATTGGCGCTGCTTTGGCGGCGTTTATCTATAAGGCTCTCGAATAAAATTTAGGAGGTTTTAAAATGGACATTTCGCGCAGAGATTTATTGAAAATGGCGGGAATGGCGGCGATTGGTACTGCTGTTGGTGGCGGAATTAATGTTTCTGAGGCGGCGACTATTACCACGCGAAACATTCGGCTAACCAGGCAAGCTCCGGTAGTTGGCAGTAAATTGGTTGAAAATCCGGTTGGTTCGGCGGCGAAAGTTTATTTTATGCGCACGATTAGCACGGAAAATTTGATTCGTCTTTACAATTTGATTAACGGCGAAATTTACGGCAGAGTTGGAATTAAATTGCATACTGGCGAGCCGCACGGTCCGAATATTTTGCCGCGTGATATGGTTCAAGCGTTCCAAGCGCAAGTTCCCAATTCAAATATTGTGGAATGTAATACACTTTACGCAGGCGCTCGTTATACGACAGCCGGTCACCGCGAAACTTTGAGGACTAATGGCTGGACTTTCTGCCCTGTTGACATTATGGACGAAGACGGCGATTTTGTTTTGCCGGTTCGCAATGGCATTCATTTGCAGGAAGTTGCTATGGGGCAGAATATGGCTTATTATGATTCAATGATTGTTTTGACGCACTTTAAAGGTCACGCAATGGGCGGTTTTGGCGGTAGTTTGAAAAATATTGCTATTGGCTGTGCGAGCGGGCAAGTTGGTAAAAAGCAAGTTCATGGATATACCGGTGATGAAATGCCGCCTCCTGGTCCGGTGTGGTTCGACGGTACTATGCCGCTCAAAGAAGAATTTATGGAGCGCATGGCTGACAGTGGCAAGGCAACCTGTGACTTTTTCGGCAAACATATTGTATTTCTTAATGTAATGCGCCGAATGAGCGTTGACTGTGATTGTGCGGGAACTTCCGCGGCTGAGCCGACCATTCCGGATATTGGAATTTGCGCGTCCACTGATATTCTTGCTATCGACCAGGCTTGTTGCGATTTGGTTTACAATTCTACCAGTAATCGTGATTTGGTTGAGCGCATGGAATCTCGCGCAGGACTTCACCAGTTAACTGCTATGGCTAATCTCAAAATGGGTAACCCGCAATATGAACTCGTTGAAATAATTTAAAATAATATCAACTTTCTTTCTCATTGCAGAAAGAAAGTTGCAAAGAAAGGCTAGCGGCGCGGATTGTCATCATCACGTGACAAGCGCGCCGCAGTGCCGCCCATCCTTGGGCGGCTTTTGTTTTGGGGATATTTTGTCGCAAATTAAAGGTTACTCACTTCATCAATAAATTTTTTTCGTAGCGCACCGAGCCTACAATAAAATTCAACTGGTTTTTCAGGGTCGCCAACACGGAAATTTGGGCGACGCTTTTTTGCTAACAACTTGCTCATCTAAAAATTTCCAGCCATCTTCAAAATTGCCATTAAGCAAATCATAGCGAGGCTTAACTGCTTTGACGCACCCCTGCATATTGCCGTCGTGCGTTATATAAACGTAATGATAGCACACGCTGCACGGATACAAATTTCCGGCAGTGCGTTTCTTTGCCGTTTTATGCTCGTCTTCGCGCAGTGCAACATTTATCCAAAAATCGCGCAAATCCGGTTCATTCATATGAAAATCGAAAACCTGTTCCGGCGTAACCCGAACTTCCAGCGGCGCTTGATTACCATCATTCATTGGGCGAATATCAACGCCGGTTATCGAGCCTACGCCGAGTTCCTTTGAAAAGTTACGCATCTGCGAAAGTTCCGCGTAATTTTGCCTCTTTCCAATAAATTCCAGCTCAAATGGAATTTTATTTTCAATCAGTTTAAAATCCGGTCGAGTAAGAACTTCGCCGCCAGTGAAAAATAATTCCAGCAAGCCATGCTCAACTAAAATATCAATGACGCGTTTAACTTCCGCATTAGTCATAGATTTTTTATGTTTTTGGCGCTCAGATTCTTCGTAGCAATGAATACAACGCAAATTGCAATTTGGCAAAAGTTCAATCCCTGCGGTAAACGGGGCGCGAATATGCTCCCAATTTTTTTCAATGAAAGCGACTTTGCTCATATGTGAATTAAAACAGCTCATAATTTATTCTATACCATTGTTGATTAAATTTTGAATGTACTCGATTAAACTTTGCCTGTATTTCTTGGCGTCGGCGTATCCACTCAAAACTTTATCGGCAAGTTCGTCAGTCGTCTTGCACACTCCGCAATATTCAATGAGTTTTGCCGCAGTCGGATTCAGCGATATTAAATTCCGCGTCACAGCATTTTTGGTAACGGGTATCAGCAAAGCCGAGCCATAAATATTCCGGTAAACATAAGCATTACTTAATTTCATAATTACTCCTTAATTTTGTATGAACTTTCGATAGGACAGCCGCAACCGAATAAAAATTTTGAGTGCGAGCATTTTTCACATTTTGAAGATTTTGGACTCATAATAGGCGTTATCATTTCGGCTAAATAATTTTTAACAGCCTCATAATTGGCAAATTCCCGCAAGGAGCGCGTTAATAAATTTTGCGGCTCAATGTAGCATTGGTGCGCCGTTAAATCGTAAGTTATAAATATTTTGGGCGCGCAATTAGTAGAAATTACAAACCCTTCGCGCAGTTTTGAATAAACTTTTTCGCTAATCCAGCACGCCGGAAGCGGACAATCGAAGTAGCATCTTATTCCAATTTCTTGCAGAGATTCATATTCGTCGGCAACAAGGCTGTACAATTCGCGAACTTTCAGCGCATTATTTGAAATTGCCGGTGAGAGCCTTAAAAGTTTAACGTTGTACTTTTTATTAATGTCCACGATATTTTTAAAGTCCTGCGCGATACTTTCACGATAAAAGGTACGTCCAAACGCCAAGCGAATATTTTTACTTTTAGCGGTTTCAATGTTGTCTATTAAGTTGCGCCATTGTTGCGTAGAATAATTTTCGCGCGGATTTATATTCACCAGAAAAATTAAATCTCGGTCGCGCAGATTTAATTTTTTAATCGCGTCTTTCAGCGTAAAATTTGAATATATGACAAGATAAAATTGCTGTAAAGCGTAGGCTCGCCGCCGGTGACGTGTATTGATTCAACGGCGTTTTTCTTGCAAAAGTCTATAAAATAATTTAAATCGTCCGCGCTAATTTCTGAGCCGCGTTTATTTTCGGCGAAACAATATTCACAGGACAAATTGCATTTCTCGGTTAATTGTATCGTAATTTCTTTCAAATAAAATTTTCACCTCTCATAAATAAACAAGCGAAAGGCAAATCTTGGAAAAATTCCAATCCTCGCCCTTCGCTCAATCATTTCAGGCATTTCGAATTTCAAAGTTATCACCGCAATTTAAAATTTGCTGTTGAAATTCTATCGGAACGCCATAATAAGCACTACACTGCCGACAATGGTGTCACCGTCTAATTATTTGCGAATTTGTAAAGCCTTCATTTGTCATCACAAAATTAAGAGCGCCGACCGGACATATTTCAGCTATCAGCGCCCAATCTTCAGCGCAATTTTCATCAATGACAATTTCGCCGTTTATAAATTTTACGCCGCCATTTTCACATTCCGTCGCGCAGTTCCCGCACCGCACGCATAATTTTTCATCATAATTTATCATAGCAAAAAAAAACGCCCTGGCAAATTCGCCAGAGCTAAAATACATTTTTATGAAAGGTCGTGATAAGCTAAATTACATCATGCCAGGCATGCCGCCCATACCAGGAGGCGGAGGCGGTGTCGGCTCGGGTTTGTCTGCTACTAAAGTTTCGGTCGTCAATACCATTGCCGCGATACTTGCCGCATTTTGCAAGGCAGAACGTGTTACTTTCGCAGGATCGACTATACCGGCTTTAATCATATCAACAAGCTCATTCGTCAACGCATTAAAGCCTACGCCCTTGCCGGACTTTTTAACAGCCTCAACAATTACGCTGCCTTCTTGACCAGCGTTGTTGGCAATCTGACGAACCGGCTCTTCAATGGCGCGCTTAACAATGTCAACGCCAACTTTCGCGTCGCCCTCAAGTTTAATTTCGTCAAGAGCGGGCAAAATATCAATAAAGGTCGTGCCGCCGCCAGCAACAATACCTTCTTCAACAGCCGCGCGAGTTGCATTCAAAGCGTCCTCAATGCGCAGTTTCTTTTCCTTCATCTCAACTTCGGTAGCCGCGCCAATTTCAATAACTGCTACGCCGCCAGAAAGTTTTGCAAGGCGTTCATGAAGTTTTTCTTTGTCGAAATCGCTGGTTGATTCGCTGATTTGCTTTTTAATTTGAGCAACGCGGTATTCAATAGCTTTTTTGTCGCCCGCGCCGTCAACAATCGTGGTTTCTTCCTTAGTCGAACGAATCTGACGCGCAGTTCCTAAATCGTCAAAAGTTACGCTCTCAAGTTTGCGTCCGAGATCTTCACTAATAACAGTGCCGCCGGTAAGAATTGCAATATCTTCGAGCATAGCTTTTCTTCTGTCGCCGAAACCAGGGGCTTTAACAGCAACAGCTTTGAAAGTGCCACGCAATTTATTAACAACGATAGTAGCAAGCGCTTCGCCGTCAACATCTTCAGCGATAATCGCAAGCGGTCTGCCCATTTTAACAATCTGCTCAAGAATCGGCATAATATCAGCAATGGACGAAACTTTTCTGTCAGTCAACAAAATGTACGGGTCATCAAGGACAGCTTCCATCTTGTCGGCGTCAGTAACCATGTACGGCGAAATATAGCCGCGGTCGAATTGCATACCTTCAACAACAGTCATATTCGTGGTCATAGTCTTGGATTCTTCAACGGTGATAACGCCGTCTTTACCAACTTTTTCCATAGCGTCGGCGATTAAATTACCAATTTCTTCGTCGCTGGAGGAAATTGCCGCAACCTGCGCGATAGCGTCGCGAGTTTCAACTTTTTGTGCGGCATTTTTAATTTCTTCGACGAGTTTTTTAACAGCGGCTTCGATACCTTTTTTAATAATCATCGGATTAGCGCCAGCCGCAACGTTTTTCATACCTTCGCGGATAATCGCCTGCGCGAGCAAAGTAGCAGTGGTAGTACCGTCGCCAGCAACGTCATTGGTTTTCGTGGCAACTTCTTTAACAAGTTGAGCGCCCATATTTTCAAAATGATCTTCGAGCTCAATGTCGCGTGCAATGGTTACGCCGTCATTGGTGATGGACGGAGCGCCAAATTTTTTCTCAAGAACAACATTTCTGCCCTTCGGACCAAGTGTAACTTTCACAGCATTAGCAAGAGCGTCAACACCGCGGCTGAGTGCGCGGCGGGCGTCTTCATTAAACAAAATTTCTTTCGCCATTTATAAAATTCCCTCCGAATTAGATAATCGCTAAAATATCACTTTCGCGAATTACGAGATATTCTTTATCGTCCACTTTGACTTCGCTGCCCGCATACTTGTTAAAAATAATATCGTCGCCAACTTTGACTTCGGGGACGGCGCGCGTGCCGTTATCCAAAAGTTTGCCCGTGCCAACTGCAACGACTTTGCCCTTCTGCGGTTTTTCTTTTGAAGTCTCCGGCATAATAATTCCGCTCTTAGTCTTAAGTTCGACTTCGGCAACTTCAATGACAACTCTGTCTCCCAGTGGTTTAATCATACTATCTAGCCTCCCAAATGATTTACGTTGCTTTCATTTCTTGAAAACGGCTATATAATAATTCCTTTTATAATATTTTTGCGGTGCTTTACCAAAAAACAAATTGCCGGAAACCGTATCGGTAAAAATTTTTTAAAATTTCCATGAGCCCCAAATTGCCGCAAGACCCCTTGCGGGTCGCAGCGGAATTATCAAAAAAAAAAAACAACTTACCTAAAAATCACTTAAGTTCTGTGGAAAAATCGCCGATAAATTCTATGAAACAAAACAAACTCTTGACAAACAGGTTGTTAAGTTATTAAATATGGTGACTCAAAAAAAGCTCTTTGTAAATTGAATACTACAAACAAAAAGGCGGGCAAATAGACTCGCCAGACATTATCTTTGACTAATGAGTAAATCTTCGCGTCGAGCGCTAGGTGCACGGCGAATCGTTTGGAATGTGGCGACGGTCAATTTCCGGCGGAGATTTGCTTATTACATACAGGCGGGAAGGAACTCGCTAATAAAAGGATAAATGCATTTATTTAGCCAAGGAGGAAACTTAAAATGGCAATGGTAGTAAAAAACAACATGAGTGCAATTAGCACACTCAACACTTTGAATGGCAATACGACTGCCCTTCAGAGGAGTCTCGCGAAAGTTTCGAGCGGCATGAAAATCAATACTGCGCAGGATGACGCTTCCGGTTACGCCATTTCGGAGCGTATGCGCGTTATGATCAGCGGTCTCGACCAGGCTAACCAAAATACTCAAAACGGCTCTAGCTTGATGAAAGTCGCTGAAGGCGCTGTCGCCAGGACTGTCGACATTCTTAAGACTCTCAAGAAAAAAGCTATCGACGCGGCAACCGATACCAACACCGATGACGACCGCAAGACTATTCAAAAGGAAATCGACCAATACATTGACCAAATCGACGATAACGCCCTCGCCACATTCAACGGCAAATACTTGCTCGACGGCTCGAAGTCTCTCACAGGTATTGCGACCCACTCCGCTATGACAAATCAGGCTCTCAGCGAAGAAACTTTCGGCGGAACTAGACTTATTGACTTGATGAATCGCAAAGGCGAAACTCTTCCGATTAATAAAACCGATAAGGTTACTGCTTCTTATGTTATGAACGGCGTCACTTATACCACGGTTTATGATGTCAGCAATACTACTCTTGAAGATATTTTCTACAATTTGAATGCACTTTCTAAAGAAAAAGGTGGAGACCAAATTTTTGGCGCGGCTTATCTTTCGGAAAAAATTGACGATTCGAGCGCTGCCTCTGAAACTATGACAAACACTAAAAATCTGTATGCGGCTTTGCAGACTCAAAGTAAGGATCAGTACTCTAACACGTTTTATACAGTTGCTTCTTATATGAAGGGTGAAAAAGTGGGCGGCAACGCCATGGAAACCGCAGCAAAATATAGTCGTGACGATAATGATGTAGCTTCCGCAGTAAGTAATGTCGCGTCCACTACAGTAACCACAATGAGCGTTGCCATTGACGCTATAGAAACGTTGTTTGACTATACGGTTGGTAAAATTGCGGGGGTTGTAGATGATTCAGGTTCTTCGGACGTTATTTTAGATATGACATATTACAATGCAAATGGCAGTAGCGAAACTAAAACGTATAATTTTGGATTCGTTGCGGAAAATCAGGCTATTTCAGATACAGCAAACTATGAAACTTTCCAGCACGACGCGATTTTGTCCTTCCAGAATGTTATTAGCCATATCGTGAATAATGGTCAGGATGATTCTGATGCGTGGAAGAAATATGGCCCGGGTTTAATAGCAAGTCTTTCCACTGGCGACGCAGCAACGGCGGGATCTAATACTGCTAAAGTTGCTGTTGATTTGTGGAGTACGACAAACATTAAGGTAAACACCTCGATAGAAAATGCAGCTACAGTAAGTGTAGCGGGGTTTGTTGATGGGGATTCCACATCTGCGTCGTATGGTTTGAATTATCTTGTATCTCGATTAGCAATGGTTTCTGCCGGTCAAGATGTTGGGGTAAGTGCTTCTAAAAAACTTGTGCAGACGGCGGATAATACGAATGGGTTGACGGTGACTGCCTTGAACTCTGGTCTAAATGGGCAAATTGCGGGTGTCACGATAAGTATTGCCGACAGCGAAGGTCAAACTAAAAAAATCGTCAATGAATACCTCGACGCTTTTACTACGAATATTTTTGCTAAGAATGAATCTGCCGATAACGCATTGACATTCCAGATTGGCGCGGCTTCCAACCAGGCTATTACCGTCGGTCTTGACGATATGCGCGCTGAATCCCTTGGTTTGAAAGGTTCGGACGGCACGAAGGTTAGCGTCGTTTCGCAGGATAAAGCTAATGCGGCTATCGCGGCGTTTGACAATGCACTGCAACATGCTCTCGATGTTCAAACTACAATCGGTGCTATTGAGGCAAGACTCGAATACACTTCCAGCAACTTGACTACTTCCAGCGAAAATGTACAGTCTGCTGAATCTACTATTCGTGACGCTGATATGGCTAAGGAAATGACTGATTACACCAAGAATAATGTTCTGTTGCAGGCGGCTCAGTCGATGCTCGCGCAGGCTAACCAGAATTCCAGCGCAGTTCTCAGTTTACTCCAATAATTCACTAACTAAACTCGATAACGCACGCACGATTGAAAGTCGAGCGGCGTAAATAAAAAGTCCCGAAGAGGACGGAATAACCTCCATGTACGAGGCTCTTATGGTAGTAGGAAACAAATTAAAATAGGGCGCGCGGCTTAATTGCGGCGAACCTACAAGCAAGACCGTTGGCTTCATTGGAGCTGGCGGTCTTTGCTTATGCAATTATCTTCATCTTGTTTTATAAATTCGTTGATACTGCGAATTTGCTGACGAGTGAATCCGCGTATCATAATTGTTCTTGACACCATTGTTTTGATAGTCCTTCTTGTTTTTTCGAGGAGGATTTTTTTTCGCCCGCTGTAAAGATTTTCCGGAAATTTGCCGATAAATTATTAAATATTGCCAATAAAAAAGCCGCGTGTTATAATGCGGCTGTGAGGATATTGGGGAAAATTTTTCAAGGAGGGATAATGTATGCCTATTCAAAATGTTATTCAGCACGCAAAACTTGACGGCGGACTCGGAATGACGATGATGCAGGGCAATCGCTACGCCATTAATAACGGCAGTATGGCTACTTCCGAAAGAATGTTCAGCGCGCGCGACCCCGTTTCAAATTTCGGTAATGAAGTGCATGTTGGGCGCGGACGTTTCAGCCAAAACTCCAGAGAAACTTTGGAAATTTCGGTTGAAAGTATGTCGCAGATTATGCAAAAAGACGATGACTTTGAGGCGTCAAAAATCGGTGAATATTCGGCTCTCGGTCCGACGGGTTTCCAAGGGTACAACGACCGCTCATATCAAACGCAACAGCAAATCGCGGCGAAAGCCTATGAGTATTTCAATAACTACAGTCAATTCGCTCAATGATTAGCGATTCAGCATTTCTTTTTTGGGGCGCTCATCCTTGAGTGCCTATTTTTTTTGTGTACCAAGTTTGCTGTTAATTTCAGTAATTTCAGCCGGAGTAAATTCTGCGCGAATTGACTTCCAGCGGTCGTGTAACCAAAACCATTCAGCCGGATATTTGCGAATATGCTGTTCAGTCAAAGTTGCAAGTTGCTGGGTCATTTGATAAATATCGGCGCGCTTATCCGAAGTTTTTTCAACGTAAAGCGGAGGCTGTATCTCCAAAGTGTGAGTGCCGTCCGAATTTTTGTGCATAAACGCCGGAAAAATCGGCACACCTTTAAACCTGGACATCGACGCCGCGCCCGTTACATAATTCGTTGCCCGATTAAAAAATTTCACCACAACGCCATCGTGCCGCCCAACGTCTTGATCCATTATCAGCCCGATAAAATGTCCTTCGTCCAAAAGTTTGTACATTTCGCGAACGCCGCTCCGATAAGTTATGTGCATTCCAATCAGAGTCCGATACTCGTTGATAAATTTGTCAGCGCCTTCAGATTTCTGCTTTTTCGCCACGCCAACCAGCGGAATGCCATTTTGAGCAAACGCCCCGCCCATCAGTTCCCAATTATCGCTGTGGCTCGTCATTATCACCGCGCCGCGCCCATTCCTGTCGCTGTTAATGTAATTCGTCAAATGTTCCAGCCCAATCATTTTCACGTGGCTTTGCATATTATTTTTCAGCTTCGGGAAACTCATCACTTCGATAAAAATTGAGCCGAAATTGACAGCGCTAATTTTCGCGATTTTCTTAGCGGTTTCAGCGTCGACATTCAAGCATTGCTGAATATTCTCCTGCGCGAGAATTTTTCTTTTGGCGGGGACGAACAGCCATAAAAACTTGGCAAGAGCATTCCCGATTGACAGCGCAAAATTGAAGGGCAGGCGGCAAATTATCCAACTCAAAAATTTTAAAATGGCGTAGCTGATAGGAAAATCCCCCTTAAACTAAATAAAGCCCGAGTTGGGCTCGGACTTCATTACACCTGAATTATCGGCAACAATCTATGCACAACTACTCGTACAACGCCGATTTACCAAATTAAGCTCTGGCGGGACGGTGTTTAGCAAAGCAGTCGCGGCAGTAAACCGGACGCTCATTGCGCGGCTCAAACGGAACTTCAGTTTCTTTGCCGCAATCGGCACAAACGACGGTAAACATCTGGCGGTGTTCGCTACCATCGCGGTTACGGCGGCGTTTGTCGCGGCAGTCACGGCAACGGGTAGGTTCGTTTTCAAAGCCTTTTTCCGCGTAAAATTCCTGTTCGCCTGCGCTGAAAATGAATTCTTTGCCGCAGTCTTTGCATACGAGAGTTTTGTCTTCGAAAGTCATTAAAAAAATCTCCTTACATACTAAAAAACTTCCAGCGATTAAGCTAAAACTTTCAACTTAACGCTTGCATATTATATCACGGCTCGCGAAAAAATCAAGTAAACTATTTGCCGGAAAATTATTCCAACGCCTTAAATTTCTCAACTAAAGTTAACCATTGCCAATTATAATTTGTAATATAGATTATACATTATTGGCGGAAAATCATTTAAAATTAAAAACTAGTACCAGCAGGAGAGTGATATTATGGATATGCAAAATAATTTTAATAAGCAGATTGGAAGTCGAATTAGGAATATGCGCGAATCGCAGGGCAAAACGCGCGACCAAATTGCTGAATTGGCGGGAATATCTTCGCAGTTTCTGTTTTACATTGAGACTGGCAAAAAAAGCATGACGGCTAAAACTATCATCAATCTTTCAAAGGCGTTGAATGTGACGACGGATTATATTTTGCTCGGCTACGTCAATCCGATGTCCAAAATTTTGATTAGCCTTGAAGGTTTAACGCCGGAGCAGCTTAATTTGGTGGAGAAATTTTTGGAGCTGTTTTCGTACGGCGCGCACCAGAAAAATTACAAAAACAAAAAAATCGGCAGAGATAAGTCCGCCGACAGGGAAATTTGAAGATATTGATTAGTCGAGAATTAAAGATTTGTTTTTGAGAATTTCAAGCCCAGGTTTGCACGCGCCGCAGTCGCAGAATTTAGCGCCGCTGGCTTTGAGTTCGTCAGCATGAGCCGCAAAACCTTTAGCGCCTTCGCCGAAAATCTTAGCCGCGTCTTCGGAATGAGCGAATGCAACTAAGTTGTCAATATCGGTGATGTCGCCTTCGAGTTCGGCAACCAATTTCTTAGCCGCTTCCTTTTCGCCCGCAGTGCCGACCGCGTCAAGCCAATTTTGCCCCGCTTCCTTCAAACCAACGTAGCAACTCGGCGCGGCTACCATTTTTTTCGCGAGTTCGATAATGTCGCCTTTTTTCAAAATAAACAACTCCTTTTCAGACCGCCGCCTTAGCAATTTCTTTTTTGGCAACGGCAAGCATCAATTTAATTCGGTTAAGCTGATTAACTTCCGATGAGCCGGCGTCGCAGTCAATCGCCACGATATTTGCTCCGGCGTAACTTTCGCGCAGATTGTGCATTACGCCCTTGCCGGTAATGTGATTCGGCAGACAACCGAACGGCTGAAGGCAAACGATATTGTTAACGCCTTCTTCGATAAGCTTAACCATTTCGCCCGTAAGAAACCAACCTTCGCCCGCCATAGGCGCGAAGCAAATTTCGCAGTTTCTTTAATCGAATGCGGCGCGCGGAAATGATTGGAATCTTTGAGGGCGTTTTTCATTGGGCGGCGGAAAAATTCAATGAACTGGATAAAAATTTCGCCGAAAAATTTGGATTTGTAACTGCCGCCTAAAAGTTTTTGACGCGCAATCTCGTCGTACGCCGAATATAAGAAGAAATCAACAAAATCCGGCATAACCACCTCCGCGCCCTCTTGAGCAAGAATTTTTTCCAGCTGATTATTCGCCACGGGGTGATATTTAACCAGAATCTCGCCGACAATTCCAACTTTCGGCTTGTCAACGCTCTCGTCAATCATTATTTCGTCAAACTGCGCGACAATCCTTTTAACGTTCCGGCGAAAAGTCAAATAATTTCCGTTGAGCAAATCAGCCTTAGCAAGCGCCATCCAATTATCGTAAAGTTTATCAGTTTCGCCCGCGTGAATTTCGTAGGGGCGCATACGATTTGAAACATTCATCAGCAAATCGCCGTAAACCGCCGCCTTAATCGCGTCCATTAAACAATCGCGGCTCAATTCAAAGGCGTCAGTTTCATCTGGCAAACCGTAACAGGCGAAAACCGGCACTTGACCAAAACCGGCAAATTTCAACGCGCGCCGCAATACGCTAATATAATTCGTCGCACGGCACGCGCCGCAAGTTTGAAAAAGCACAATCGAAGTATTATCCACGTCATAATCGCCGGATTTGAGCGCGCTAATCAGCTGACCGATAACCACGATAGCCGGATAACACATATCATTATTGACGTAGCGCAAACCCAAATCAATCGCGGCTTTGTCGGGCAACGCGGGAATTTCAATTCGGTAGCCGTACTTTTTCAACACAGCTTGAATCAACTCAAAATGTATGGGCGCCATTTGCGGGGCTAAAATTGTGTGCGTTTTTTTGCAATCGGCGGTGAATCTCGGACGCGGTTTCATTTCCACTGGCTGATAGGCAACCGGAATTTTCCGTTTCAACGCCGCTAATAATGAGCGTAATCTGATTCGCGCCGCGCCTAAATTTGAAACTTCGTCCAGCTTAATCATTGTGTAAATTTTGCCGTGACTTTCAAGAATTTCTTTGACTTGCTCGGTAGTTATCGCGTCCAAGCCACAGCCAAACGAACTTAGCTGAATCAATGTGACGTTAGGATTTTCCGCCGCGAAATGTGCCGCGTGATAAAGCCGCGCGTGATAACTCCACTGATTAACGAACGAAATGCTTGAAGATTTTGTCGGCAAGTGCGAAATCGAATCCTCAGAAATTATCGGCAAATCGTACGACTGAATCATTTCCGAAATACCGTGATTAATTTCCGGATCAATATGGTAAGGGCGACCGACGAGCAGAATTGCCTGTTCGCCGGTTTTTTTTATTCGCGCCAAAACCGATTCGCCAAAATTCATAACGTCGCGCCGATAATTATTCAACTCCATCTCCGCCGCATCAACCGCCGCGTAAATCTCTCGCGCAGAAATATTTTCCGAACGCAATTCTTCAGCCAGGCGCTTTTTCAATTTTTTCATATCGTGAACCGGCAGGAAAGGCTGAATAAATTTGATATTTTTTTCGCGCAAAATGTCCATATTGCCGCGGATATTTTCCGGATAACTCGCCACAATCGGGCAATTATAAAAATTATCGGAGCGCGTATCGAAATTGTACGGCTCGCACGGATAAAAAATTTTGTCAACGCCGCGCTCTATCAAATCCATTATGTGCCCGTGCGCCAATTTCGCCGGATAACAAAGCGAATCGCTCGGAATAGTCGCCATTCCCTTATAAAAAAGTTCAGCGTTAGATTTGCCCGACAACTCAACGCGATAGCCCAGCGCCGTGAAAAACGTATGCCAAAACGGATAATCTTCATAAATATTCAAAACGCGCGGAATACCGATAACGCCGCGAGTCGGATTTTCCAGCGGCTGATAATCAAAAACGCGCTTGTACTTATACGCATAAGCATTTGGAATTTCGGCTGAAGTTTTCGGTTTGCCGCCAACGCCGCGCTCGCAACGATTGCCGGTAAAAAATTTGCCGCCGTCCGGAAATTTCTGCATAGTTATCAAACAATTATTGCCGCAACGCCCGCACCGGTAGGATTTGGTTACAATTTCAAAATTCGTCAAATCTTCAGCGCTTAGCAGGTTAGTGGTCAGTGGTCGGTGGTCAGGGGTAAGTGATTCGAGAGCGATAATCGCCGCGCCATAAGCGCCCATCAAGCCCGCAATGTCCGGACGAATAACTTTCTTGCCGAGAATTTCTTCAATCGCACGCAAAACCGCGTCATTATAAAAAGTGCCGCCCTGCACAACAATATTTTCGCCGAGGTCATCAACATTTTTCAGCTGCATAACTTTGAACAGCGCATTTTTGATAACTGACAGCGCAATTCCCGCCGAAATATCGCTGACGCTCGCGCCTTCCTTTTGCGCTTGCTTAACTTTCGAGTTCATAAAAACTGTACAGCGCGTCCCCAAATCCACCGGCGCGTTTGAAGTCAAAGCCTTATTCGCAAAATCGCCCGCGCTCATATTCAAGCCCTGCGCGAAATTCTGAATAAAACTGCCGCAACCCGCGCTGCAAGCCTCATTCAGAGTAATGTTGCCAATAGTGCCGTCCTTGACGAAAAAGCATTTCATATCCTGCCCGCCAATATCCAGCACAAATGAAACTTCGGGGCAAAATTCCTGCGCCGCGCACAAATGGGCGAAAGTCTCAACTTCAGAGCCGTCCGCGTGCAACGCCGCCTTGACAATCTGCTCGCCGTAGCCCGTAGTAAAAACTTTGCCAATCTCAACGCCCGCCGGAAGATTTTTATACAATTCGCTGATTTGCCCAATCACAGTCTTAAGCGGCGAACCGCCATTCGATTTGTAATCAGTGTACAGAATTTCTTTGTCCTTGCCAATCGCGCAGATTTTAGTCGTGGTCGAACCGGCGTCAATGCCAATGAAAATTTTGCCGCGATAATTTTTCAAATCGCCGCGCTTAACCTTAGCCGTATCGTGACGCGCGCGGAAATTTTTATAATCAGCGTCATTTTTAAACAAAATAAAATCCGCCTTGCGCGTTTCCGTCTTAGCGGCGGCTTCAGATTTTTTAATTGAATCCTCTAAATCGGCAACGGAAATGCTCTTAGCTTCGTCACTGAGCGCCGCGCCCGCCGCTACAAAATAATTTCCGTTCTCGGTGTTAACAACCTGCTCCGGCGTAAGTTTCAGCGTCTCAACAAATCTTTTCTTGAGTTCCGGTAAAAAATGTAAAGGTCCACCCAAAAACGCCACAACGCCATCAATCGGTCTGCCCTGCGCGAGATTGCCGATTGTCTGATTAACTACCGCTTGAAAAATCGAAAGCGCAATGTCAGCTTTTTTCGCGCCGTCATTCATCAAAGCTTGAATATCAGTCTTGGCGAAAACGCCACAGCGCGACGCGATTGTATAAATCTGCTTGCCCTTCTCAGCCAGCGCATTTAAGCCCAGCGCGTCCGTTGACAGCAAAGCCGCCATGTGGTCGATAAATGAGCCAGTGCCGCCCGCACATACGCCATTCATCCGAACTTCCGGCGCGCCCTTCAAATAAATAATTTTCGCGTCTTCGCCGCCCAATTCCACAACCGTATCAGTTTTCGGAATAAATTCTTCGACGGCAGTTTGACAGGCTATAACTTCCTGCACGAACGGCAGGGAAATTTTTTTAGCAATGCCCATGCCCGCCGATCCCGCAAGCGCAATTTTAAATTTCGTTTCGCCAACAATATTTTTCAGTGTCGCCAAAGTATTTGTAAGCGCGGAGCTGATTTCCGAAAAGTGCCGTGAATAATCCTTGTGTATGACTTGTTTATCACCGTCCAGCACAACGCATTTAATCGTCGTCGAACCGATGTCAATTCCGACGTTCATACTAAAATCACCTCTAGCGCAATTCTATAATTCGCCGCCGCCCTTGTCAATGAAACTAATTCGCGTTATACTGATTTAAAAATTTTCGGGGTGAATGTTATGCAGGCGAAACGCGGCACGCGCGATAAACTTGATAAATTTTTTGATATGAGCCGCCCAATCACCGTGACGTTGCAAATCCAAGGCGCGGCGGTTTATGATTTCAGCTGTTTTGGCGTTGACAAAGACGAAAAACTTTCTGACGACCGGTATATGATTTTTTACAACCAGCCCGCGTCGCCCGCAAGCGAAATTGTTTACAAAGAAATTGGCGGCGGCGCTGAATTTACAATTAATCTCGGCAAAATCCCCGCGTCGATTCAAAAATTAGTTTTTACCGGCAGTATTGACGGCGCTGGTACGATGGGCGAAATTTCCGCGCACAAAATTTTTCTCGCGCAGGACGGCAAAGAAACTGTCGCGGCGGAATTTACCGGCGCTGATTTTCAACAGGAAAAAGCCGTTACCGCGCTGGAAATTTACCGCAAAGACAGCTGGCGCTTTAATGTTGTGGCGCGCGGTTTCAATGGCGGTTTAGATGCGCTGTTAAAATCTTTTGGCGGCGAAGTGGCTGAAGAAGTTCAATCTGCGCCTAAAAAAGTTTCGCTGGAAAAGAAAATCGCTGAAGGCGCGCCTAAATTGGTTTCGCTCGTTAAGCCGCTCAAAGTTGAATTGGAAAAACGAAATTTGCTTGACGTCGTTGCCAAAGTGGCGCTGGTTATGGATATTTCCGGCTCGATGTACCACAGCTACAAAAACGGCACTGTTCAAGAAATTGTCAATAAAATTTTGCCGATAGCCGTGCAATTCGACGACGACGGCGAACTGGATTTTTGGTACTACGGCTCATATATCAAGCGTATGCCGAGCGTCAATATGGCGAATTACGAATCTGCCGTTCCCGCGAATTGGAATAGATTGATGGGCGAATTGGGCGGCGGCACGAATGCCTATCTGGTTATGAAAGACGTTGTTAAGGAATTTCAAGACAGCAAAGTTCCGGCTTACGTGATTTTCGTGACGGACGGCGAAATTGACGATGACGTTGAAGAAATTGTAATTAAATCGTCGAAGATGCCCATTTTCTGGCAATTTGTTGGGATTGGCAATGACGCCAGCGGATTTTTAGGGCGGCTGTTGGGCGGCTATGGTTTTCTTGAGCGGCTTGATAATTTGAGCGGCAGATTGGTTGACAATACAAATTTTTTCGCGCTGGATGATTTCCGCACGGTCGATAATTCAGAATTGTATTCGCGGCTGCTGAATGAATTTCCCATTTGGTTGAAAGACGCGCGCCGTCATAACATTTTCTAAACAAAAAAATAATCGGTCACAAATGCGCGACCGACTTTTTTTATTTACGGAAAAAATTTTACTGTTTATGTTTCGCTTGATAATCCTCGATAGCCGCCTTAATCGCCTCTTCAGCGAGCACCGAGCAATGCAATTTGTGCGCGGGCAAGCCATCAAGCGCCTCAGTCACAGCTTTATTCGTCAACTGCAAAACTTCACTAACCGGTTTGCCCTTAATCATTTCGGTAGCCATGGAACTTGACGCTATCGCCGAGCCGCACCCGAACGTCTCAAATTTAACATCAGTTATAATATCGTCGTCGATTTTCAAATAAATCTTCATAATATCGCCGCAAACCGCATTGCCAACTTCGCCGACGCCGTCCGCATTTTCGATACTGCCAACATTGCGCGGATTGCGAAAATGATCCATTACCTTCGCACTGTACAATGGCATTTCAATTCCCCCTCATTCCGGCAAAACAAATTCGCGTTTGCCGATAAGTTTATCCTTCCACAGCGGCGAAATACTACGCAGATATTCAACCACTTCACCAACCGCCACAATTATTTTTTCAACTTCAGCGGCGGTGTTATTTTCGCACAAAGTCAATCGCAGCGAGCCGTGAGCAATTTCGTGCTGCCGACCAATCGCCAGCAAAACGTGGCTTGGATCGAGCGAACCCGAAGTACACGCCGAACCCGACGACGCACAAATTCCCTTATCGTCCAAATGCAACAACAAAGCTTCGCCTTCGATACCTTCAAAACAAAAATTGACATTGCCAGGCAAACGTTTTTCAGCATCGCCGTTTAAAGTGCTGTGCGGAATTTTATTCAGCCCGTCAATCAATTTCTGCCGCAGTTCCAAAAGCTTTGAATTATTTTCCGCCATATTCGCGCAGGCGTCCAAAAGAGCCGTAGCCATTCCCATTATCGCAGGAACATTTTCAGTACCGCCGCGTTTTCCGCGTTCCTGCGCGCCGCCTTCAATGATATTCACCAACTGAATACCTTTACGCGCGTACAATGCGCCAATGCCTTTCGGTCCGTGGAATTTATGAGCCGATATTGACAGCAAATCGATATTCTGAGCCTTAACGTCAATCGGCAAATGTCCCGCCGCTTGAACCGCATCCGTATGAAAAATAACTTTAGCCGCGCGGCAAATTTCGCCAATTTCCGCTATCGGCTGAATCGTGCCAATTTCATTATTCGCATACATTATCGTAACCAGCGCGGTATCTTCGCGAATCGCATTTTTAACTTGCTCCGGCGTGATTATTCCATTTTCGTGCACGTCCAAAAGTTCAATTTCAAAACCTTCGCGTTTCAATTTGTCAAGCGTGTGCAGTACCGCGTGATGTTCAAACGCCGTGGAAATGATATGACGCTTATTTTTCTTAGCGCCGATTTTTGCCGCAGAAATTATCGCTTGATTGTCCGCTTCACTGCCGCCCGAAGTAAAATAAATTTCAGCCGCCGTTGCCCCGATACAACCAGCAATTTGTTCGCGCGCAAAACTTATTGAATCTTTCGATTCCTGCCCAAAACTATACAAGCTTGAAGGATTGCCCCAAATTTTTTCCATATACGGCAACATCGCTTTGATAACCTTTTCGCTCATTTGCGTAGTTGCCGCGTTGTCTGCGTATATCATAGTACCCCTTCTTTCGACGCCGAAATTATATCCATATTTATCTACTTCGTCAATAGGTAAAACTTGATAAAAATTTACGTTTCAGTTATAATAATGCACGGGGTTTTTATTATGATTTTGATTTCTACAAAAGGCAGATATGCGCTACAGGTAATGCTAGATTTGGCGGAACAAGATTCTGAAAAGTTCGTACCGCTCGAAGAAATTGCATCGCGGCAGGGAATTTCAAAAAAATACTTAGAGGCTATTTTAAAGGTACTAGTTCAGCACGGATTTTTGAAGGGGCTAAGCGGCAGAGGCGGCGGCTATAAATTGACGCGAAAACCGGCTGAGTATAATGTTGGGGAAATTTTGGAATTGACTGAAGTCACGCTCGCGACGGTTTCCTGTCTTAAAAGCGAAAATAATACTTGCGAAAAAAAATTTAATTGCCGGATTTTGCCAATGTGGGAAAAATTTAATGAGATAACGCACGAATTTTTTTTCAACATCACGCTGGAAGATATTTTGAATAACAAATTTTAAATAAAAAAAAATCAGCCGCACTTCTGCGCGACCGACTTTTTATTTATTGTTCAAACGTTAAATTTCTTATTGATTCAAGCTGCACTTAATTTCAATGATAGTGCCGCCGCGGGTAACAAATTCCATAACGCGGCGATTGTCTTTGCTGATGTACTTGTAAACAACGTCGCCATTGTCAAGATTGGTAACAGCTGTAGCACTGCCGTAAGCCGGATTGAGTGTATAATCGCCCATACCAACCGCAATATCGCCAGGAGTGTAAAGTCCTTCAAAGGTCGTGGAAACTTCCTGCACGCTGTTATTGGCGTCAACTTTCATATCGAGACCGTTTTCAAATTGCAAAGTTTGATCTGCTGCAACTGTCGGCTCGCCGTAAAGCGATTTAGCAGTGTCAAGGTTAGCGCCAGGAACCATGCCGGCAAGAGCAGGCGCGGTTTTATCAGAGCCGTTTTTAACAGTTTCCATAATAGCGGCGGCTTCGTCGGCAAGCGCTTTGACTTTATCAACAGCCGCTGCAGCTTGATCTTTTGCGTCTTGAGCCGCGTCTTTTACTTGTTCCACAGCCGCGTTAGCGTCCTGCTTGACATCCTCGGCAGGTTTGTTGCCGCCGCCACAGCCCGCCGTCGTAAACACAGCCGCTGTTAATAGCAATGCCGCTAAAGTTTTCTTCATTCTTAACTACCTCCAAAAATTTCTCATATTACGTTTGACGTGTTAT
>CAJOIB010000010.1 GCA_905234705.1 uncultured Selenomonadaceae bacterium
TTTATCCAGTCGCAGGCGAACTCGGAAAGGATTTTTGCTCCTGTCATCTCTAAAACGGTTAACAGAAAATCAACCAAGATTATCACCTCCAATCCTGCCAAAATTCAGGATGGGTGGCGGCATGCTTTGATTGTAGCATAGCCGAATTTTTTTTATCAACGTGGGTTGCAAAGGCGGCGGCGTTGTGATAACATTTCACCGTGACTAAGATACAAATAACGATTCCGATATTATCACAGGCGCAAGAAAAACCCCCTAAGCCGTTTTCCGAGGACGACCTAGGGGGTTGCGTCTATCTAGGACAAGTGATAAAATATTATTGTCATTTCGAGAACGGTGACAATGAAGTCAATCATCTCCAATCCTGCCAAAATTCAGGATGGGTGGCGGCATGCTTTGATTGTAGCATAGCCGAATTTTTTTTGTCAACGAGTGATTAATATGAAGTTTAATTTTGAAGATAGTGTAATGTACGTTAAGGGCGTTGGACCTGCGCGAGCGAAGGCGCTGGAAAGTTTGAATATCCGCACAATGTACGACCTGCTGACGCATTATCCGCGTAGCTACGAAGATCAGCGCAATATCACGCCGATAGCTCACGCGCGCATTGACGAACAAGTTGTATTGGTCGGGCGGCTGTCGAATATTTCATTCCACACTGCGCGAAATTTGAAAATCCTAAACGCAATTTTGAGCGACGCCAGCGGCAGCATACAAATTACGTGGTTTAATCAAGAATATCTGCTGAAAAAATTGCACGACGGAACGCGGCTAATGGTTATCGGCAAAGTCAAAGTCAATTCGTGGTCGGGCGTGCTGTCAGTCAATCAAATCAACAGTTTCGCGATACTTGAGCCAAATGAAGAAATTTCACTGGGAATAAAGCCGGTTTACGCGTCAACAGCGGCGCTCAATCAATCGGTTTTCCGCGTGGCAATAAAAAATTTGCTGGCGAAAATGCCGCCAATCCCAGAAATTTTACCGGCAGAATTAATCCGCGAAATGGACTTGATGTCATTGGACGCGGCGATTCGAGCGATACATTTTCCGGCGTCTGAAGCAGAATTGGCACAATCGCGCAGGAGATTAGCCTTCGACGAATTATTTTTGATACAGTGCGGGCTAATGCTGATAAAGCGGCAGTCGCGCGACGAACAACTTGGTATAATCTGCAAAAAAAATGGCGCGCTCGTCAACAAATTACTAACGAGTTTGCCATTCAAATTGACGGGCGACCAATCCAAAACTTTCGCAACGGTCGCGCAGGATATGGAGAGCAAATTCCCAATGCGCCGATTGATTCAAGGCGACGTTGGTTCGGGCAAAACGATAATTGCAATGCTGGCGTTGGTTAAGGCCGTGGAAAATGGCTATCAAGGCGCAATGATGACGCCCACTGAAATTTTAGCCAATCAGCATTACGAAACTTTTACTAAAATGTTAAGCGGCTTGGGCATTAAAGTCGGTTTGCTCAGCGCGAAAGTCACCCGCTCAAAAAAACTGCGCGAAGAAATTTACAACCAAATTTCCGGCGGCGAATTGGATATTGTGATTGGCACGCACGCGCTTTTACAGGAAGGCGTGAACTTTGCGAAATTGGGCTTGATAATCACCGACGAACAGCATAGATTTGGCGTGGCTCAACGCGCGGCACTCGGTAAAAAATCTGCCGTTGTTCCAGATATGATCGTAATGACGGCGACGCCGATTCCGCGAACAATGACTTTGACGATTTACGGCGATTTAGACGTTTCGCTGATTAAAGAAATGCCGCCAGGGCGTAAACCTGTTAAAACCAGCGTCAAAACTATTCGCAGTCGAAAAACCGTCTACGAATTTGTCAAGGCGGAAATTGAGCAGGGGCGGCAAGCTTACGTGGTTTGCCCGCTGATTGAGCGTAGTGAATCCGAAAAGCTGAATTACATCGACCCTGCCGAAGAAATTTATCAGCAACTTAGCCGCGGCATTTTTAAAAACATTCCCTGCGCGCTGATTCACGGCAAAATGAAGTCCGCTGACAAAGACGAAATTATGACGCGGTTTCGGGACGGAGAAATTAAATTGCTGGTATCGACGACGGTTATTGAAGTTGGCGTTGACGTGCCGAATGCGACGGTTATGGTAATAGAAAACGCCGAACGCTTTGGTTTGTCTCAACTTCACCAACTGCGTGGGCGTGTAGGTCGCGGCTCTGAAAAGTCGTATTGTATTTTAATTTCCAACAGCAATCAAGGCGACGCTAGGGCGCGGCTCGATTTAATGGAGTCGACGGCGGACGGCTTTGAACTTGCCGAGGAAGATTTGAAATTGCGTGGACCAGGTGAATTTTTTGGCGAATCTCAACACGGTTTGCCCGATTTGAAAGTTGCCAATGTTTTTCGCGACCTTCACACGCTGATTGAGGCTCGCAACGCCGCGGAAAAATTCATTACAAATTCCGCTGATTTGGATTATTTTAATAGGCTGAGGCAAAATTTAGCGCTGGCGTACGGCGATAAATTCAAGCAAATCAATGAGGCTTAATCGACTTCCTTAACCATGCCTGGACCGTCAAGCATATGTTCAGATTTATCGGGCGGCGGCAATGGATTTCCGTCAGCGTCTTTCGGCGGCTCTGGGCGATTTTGCCCGTCTTGCTTATCGGGCGGTGGCAACGGTTTTCCATTGGCGTCCTTGGGCGGTTCTGGGCGATTTTGCCCGTCTTGCTTATCCGGCGGTGGCAACGGATTTCCATCAGCATCTTTAGGCGGTTCGGGCGGTTTCTGTCCGTCTTGATTATCAGACAATTTTTGTTCATTTGAAATTTGCGGCGGCACAGGTTTTTTTATATCAGAGCCAAGGGCAGGTTTAGCGTTTGCAATTTCCGCGCCGCTAAAATTTATTCCGAATACAAACGCGCCTATTAACATCGCACTCAAAATTTTTTTCAACATTATCAATGCCCCCTTAATTTTGGTGAATATTAATCCGCAAAATTTAAATCCGCATTAGAAATCATTAAATTTTTATGAGCGGCGTCGACAACGGCGCTGATTTTTTTTGCCCAATCAATTTCAACCGCGGCAAGATTTTTCGACAAATGCGCGAGATATTCGATATTGCCTTCCGGACCTTTAATCGGCGAATAATCCAGCCCGCAAATTTTAAAGCCCAAATTCTGCGCGAAAGTCAAAACGTATTCGACAACCGCCGCATGAACTTTTTTATCTTTGACAACGCCGTGCTTGCCGACATTTTCGCGCCCCGCCTCGAACTGCGGCTTAATCAGCGCGGCAACTTCGCCGGTATCGCTCAACAATTCGTACGCCACCGGCAAAACTTTATCCAGCGAAATAAAAGCCACGTCGATTGACGCAAAATCTAAAACGTCCGGCACTTCTGCGCGAGTGACATTGCGAATATTTGTCCGCTCTAAATTCATAACGCGCCCGTCATTGCGCAATTTCCACGCCAGCTGACCGTAGCCAACATCGATAGCATAAACTTTCGCCGCGCCATTCTGCAACATACAATCGGTAAAGCCGCCCGTCGATGCGCCAATATCCGCCGCAATTTTTTCGCGCAGATTTATTTTGAAAACGTCGAGCGCCTTAGCCAATTTGAAGCCGCCGCGGCTCACGTACGGCATTTCTTCACCGAGAATTTTAATTTCCGCGTCAACGTCAACCAGTGTACCGGCTTTGTCAATTTTCTGCCCGTTCACCAAAATTTTGCCCATCATTATCATCGACTTTGCACGCGCGCGGCTCTCAAAAATTTTCCGCTCCGTTAATAAAATATCAATTCGCTCTCTCATATTTTGATACCCAAATCCCAGGAACTCGGCCAGAATCTTTCCGCCATATCCAATACCGGCGGCACTAATTCGCGCAGATTTACAATCCGTTTCAGTTGCCAATCGCCCGCCACTTCGACAAATTCAAATTTGAAATCCAGCGCGCCCCAAATTTTTCCGTAAGCCGAATTATCGCCAGAAATTTTCACGTCAGCAACGGCGCGGTTATCTTCGACGGTAATTTTTTTTATGTCGGCGGTCAACGCTTTTAACATTTTTGAAAGTTCAACGGCGCAAAAATCAATCGGCGCAGAGCCAAAACTTTTCGGCGGCGTCAAATTTTTATCGAAATAAGCATTCATAACGCGCGTCACGAAACTTAAATGCACGCCGCGGAATCTGGAATTGTACAGCCGCAAAATTCGCGACCCAAATTTGAAAAATAAATCGTGCGGATAAAGTTTGTGAAATTCGGCGCAACGATTAGCCAATTCGTCCGTCGCCTCGTCGTAGCCTTCGTCCAAAAAAGTTTTAACGTCAACGTGCCGCGTCAGTTTTTCCAGTTCCCGCTCGTTTATCGCCGCGCGCATTTCTTCAATTACAGTTGCAATTTCCATTTCTCACCTCAGCAATTTTCTCAGCAATTTGTTCGGCAGTCAAACCGCAAAGTTTCAACAATTCTGCGCGAGTGCCGTGTTCAACAAATTCATCGGCAATCCCAAATCGGATTAGCGGCGTCGAAATATTTTTATCAGCAAGAAATTCAGCCACAGCCGCGCCAAATCCACCATTGAGCGCGCCTTCTTCAATCGTCACAAATAATTTCGCGCCCCGCAATAAAATTTCTGTATCCAGCGGCTTGATAAATCGCGCATTAATCACGTCAATCGGAAAATTTAAAATCTTAGCCGCGTCAACCGCCACATTCACCATACTGCCCACCGCCAAAATTACCGCTTCAGCGCCCACGGATTTATGAACAATCTCCGCTTTTCCCCAAGCCAATTTTTTATCGACAATCTCAACGCCAAAACCACTGCCACGCGGATAACGTATCGCCACCGGCTGATCTTGCTCAACCGCCGTAAAAAACATCTGCCGCAATTCATTTTCATCTTTTGGCGCAAGAATATTTATATTCGGAATCGTACGCAGAAACGCCATATCAAAAACGCCGTGGTGAGTCGCGCCGTCTTCGCCAACAATCCCCGCCCTGTCCAAGCAAAAAATCACCGGCAAATTCTGCAGGCAAACGTCATGAAGAATCTGGTCGTACGCGCGCTGAATAAATGTTGAGTAAATCGCCACAACCGGACGCAAGCCGCCCGCCGCCATTCCCGCCGCCAAAGTTACCGCGTGTTCCTCGGCAATTCCTACGTCAAAAAATCGGCTTGGAAATTTCTCCGCGAAATTTTTTAAGCCTGTGCCGGAAGGCATCGCCGCTGTTATCGCCACAATGTTTTTGTTAATCCTCGCGCAGTCCACAATCGCTTTGCTGAAAATTTCGGTGTATGTCGGCGGCGCAACTTTCTTAGCAATTTCGCCAGTGTCCTTGTTAAATTTCCCTACGCCATGAAATTTTTCCGGCAACCTTTCAGCGGGCGCATAACCTTTGCCCTTCGTCGTGTGTACGTGAATCAAAACCGGTTCGTCCAAAACGCTTACCCGCGAAAAAATATCCTTCATCGCGCGAATATCATGCCCGTCAACCGGTCCAATGTACGTGAAACCAAGCGCCTCAAAAATATTCTGCGGAACAATCGCCGATTTCAAACCATACCGCACGGATTGAGCCGCCTGCAAAATTTTATCGCCAATCGGCAAATTTTTTACAAATGCCTCAAAATCTCTTTTCGCACGCTGATATTGCGGCGCTAATCTCACTTCAGATAAATATTCCGATAGCGCGCCAACGTTTTTAGCTATCGACATTTCATTATCATTGAGAATCACGATTAATTTTTTCTTGAGCTGTCCCGCGTGATTCAGCGCCTCAAAAGCCTCGCCGCCCGTCAATGCGCCGTCGCCAATCACCGCGACCACTTTGCCAAATTTATTCTGCAATTCCTCAGCAATTAGCAAGCCCAGCGCCGCGCTAATCGAAGTCGAAGCGTGCCCAACTCCAAATGCATCGTAAGGCGATTCACTGCGCTTAGGGAAACCAGCCAACCCGCCGAATTTTCGCAGCGTATGAAATTTATCACGCCGCCCAGTCAAAATCTTGTGCGCGTAAGCTTGATGCCCAACGTCCCACACAATTTTATCTACGTCATAATCGAAAACCGAATACAACGCCAGCGTCAACTCGACCGTGCCCAAACTCGGCGCTAAATGCCCGCCGTTTTTTGATACCGTCGTCAAGATTAATTCGCGAATTTCCGCCGCCAGCTGCTCCAATTCCGGCAAACTCATTCGGCGTATCTCCGCGGGCGAATTTAATTTTTCCAGCATTACTTATTCCGCCCGACTAAATATTTTACCAACTCGCGCAGAAATTCAGCCTCGCCGCCAAAATTTTTCAAAGCGTCAACTGCCAAATTCACCGCGTCATTAGCAAGATTTTTCGCCGTGCCAAGCGAAGTCAGCGTTACGTACGTCGACTTCTTATTTTTTGCGTCGCTGCCAACCGGTTTGCCCAAATTTTTTTCGTCGCCGATAACGTCAAGAATATCATCGGTGATTTGAAAAGCCAGACCGAAATTTTCAGCGTAAATCGTCAGCGCGTCAAGTTTTTCAGCGTCAGCTTCAGCCAAAATCGCGCCCGAACGAATTGCCGCCTTGAAAAGCGCGCCGGTTTTGCCCAGATGCATTTTTTTCAGCGTCGCCATATCGATTTGCTTATTTTCGGATTCAAGATCAATCGACTGCCCGCCGACCATACCAGCCGCGCCCGCCGCTAAGCTCATTTCGCGAATAACCGCTAATAAAATTTCCGCCGAAATATTTTCCTGCCGCGTCAAAACTTCAAACGCCAAAGTCAATAACGCATCGCCCGCCAATATCGCCGTTGCCTCGCCAAAAACTTTGTGATTCGTCAATTTCCCGCGCCGGTAATCGTCATTGTCCATCGCCGGTAAATCGTCGTGTATCAGCGAATACGTATGAATCATTTCAATCGCACACGCCGCCGTTAAAAATTTTTCGCCCGAACCATTGATAGCGTCCGCCGCCGCCATTAATAAAATCGGTCTTAGCCTTTTGCCGCCGCCCATTAAGCTGTATTCCATTGCCTGCGCGAGTTTCGGCTCAAGCGTCGGTGTTTTTCGCAATTCCGCCAGTAAATTTTTTTCAACCAATTCTGCGCGACTTTGCCATAACTTTTTAAACATAAATCAACTTCCTAACAATAAAAAAACCGGACTTCGGCGTCCGGCTAAGATTTTTTCAATTTGCTATTGCGTCCAGAATACCATTGACGAATCGCCAGGAATCGTCCGTACCGTACCTTTTCGCAAGGTTGACAGCCTCGTTGATTATGACGCCAATGGGAACTTCTTCCCCCGCGAATTTCAATTCATAAACCGCCAGCCGCAGGATATTTCTATCCACCGCCGCAATCCGATTCAGCGCCCAATCTTCCCTAAGGTGAGCCTTTATAACTTCGTCAATTTCGTCAACGCGCGCCCGCACATTTTTTACTGTGTCTTGAATGTATTGCAGATTTTTTTTATTCAGTTTGCCAAAATTCAAGCTGTCGTCAATGGCAGTCTCTATCGCGAGATTTTCAAAAGTTTCGCGCTCGTCAACTTCGCCGTGATTAAATTCAAGCTGAAACAACGCTTTAAACGCCGCCTCGCGCGCAAGTGTACGGCTCATATTTTCACCACTTAACTAAAATATTTCCAATAACGAAAACGCTCCGGTACGAGATTTTCAAGCACTCGCAGCGTATTTGCAACTAAATCGTCGCCCTCTTCAAAGCGCGAGCCTATGTACAGCCCGATTATCCCGCAGAATATCGCAAAGAACGTTTTCAAAATCCCAAACGCCATTATCGCCGCGCCGAAAATTACTCCAAGCAGAAATCCAATCTTCCGCATCGGATAAATTTCAAAGCTAGATTTTACCAGATTTTTAATTTCTGCCCACATAATTTTCACCGCCTACTTCAGTTGACGCCTTTTCGTTTCCGGCAATTTTTTATTAATCTGCGTCACCCGTATATCAAAGAGCGCGTCCTTGATTGATAAAAATTCGAGTAAATGTTCCTTGATTGCGTCGCGCAGATTCGCCCCTACCGTCGGCGCTGAATAATCTTGCGTTATAATCAAATTCAGCTTAATTTTCAGCGGCTCATTATCGCTCGGCACATCAACAACGATATTTTTAATTTCGTGAACGCCGTTTATTTGAACGCGCTCAACAATTCGCCGCACAACTTCTGCCTCGACGTGGATAGTTCCAAAGTCATTTTCACGCAATAAAAATTCATTGCCCGTACGTACCCGCGAACGGCTGAAAGTGCTACCTATCAAACTCGTTAAATTTTTAATTTTGTTAAACATAAGCAACACCTACACAACGCGCCTTTCACGCTCAATGACTGCATGAGTAACTTCAGTAACTTTAATGTCCATAGGAACTTCCGGAATTTGCAAGACTGTTTTCAAAGCTTCATTGACAGAATTTTTAACTTCCGCGCTGATTTCCGGAGCGGCATAATTTTGCCCAAGAATTATCGTCAACTTAATATTAATTGGTACTTCGCCGCTTTGATTAAAAACTTTCGCTTCAACTTGCCGCACGCCAACCACATTCAACGCCGCTCTTTCGACTACGCCAACGATCGCAGGAATTGTAACTTTGACTTCATTAAAAGTGCCCTTTTGCAATTCTACGTCGCTTTGCGGATTTACAACGGTTTTTTTGCTGGACAGCGCCATAGTCAATAAGCACAGGCTGGCTAAAAACATTATCGCCAGTACGATTAAAGTTTCTTGCCGCGAAATAATCCATTGCAATTCGTTTTGCCATACCGGCGTTGAAATTAAGTGCAGGCAAGCGCCCGCACTTGCTCCCAACGCTACCATTACTGCGAGAACGTACAAAAGCAGCAACAGGCGTCCTAGTATGCCCATAAACTTTCACACCTCCCGCAATTTTAAAAATTATTTGGATACCATTTGAAAATTAGTGGACGCGAACTTCTTCGTTTTTTTCTTCTTCTTCGGGGAAGCTGACGCCCTGCACGTGAACATTAACTTCGACGACTGAAAGACCGGTCATAGTTTCGATAGCGCGCTTAATATTTTCCTGCGCGGCAAGAGCAACATCCGGAATGCGCACGCCGTATTTAACAATGATATACAAATCAACAGCGGCTTCACGTTCACCGACTTCAACTTTGACGCCCTTGGAAAAGTTTTTGCGACCGAGCATTTCGGCGATACCGCCAACCAAGCCGCCGCTCATTCCAGCGATGCCTTCAATTTCCGTTGCGGCTAAACCGGCGATAATGCTAACAACTTCGTCCGCAATCTTAATTGCGCCTAAACCTGTATCGCTTTTCACCAAATCTTTTTCTTCAGCCATGATTAGTAACCTCCTAAAAATCTTATTCAAATCACCTGTATCAATATTCGATACGCCGCTAATTTTCCCTGCTATGAATTAAAAATTTTCAAGCCCGCGATTGGCAAAATATTTGACTTGCCGCGCCTGGTGTTTTATAATTTGCGCATAGTAATGGAGGATTTAAAATGGAAATGAACACTGACACTATTTGCGGCGCAGATGTTTCCGATGAATATAGTAAATACGATTCTTTGACTGACGAGGAGCTCATTACCGAAATTAAAGACAACGTCAATACTTCGGCATTGGATTATCTGATTCACAGATACAGAAGTTTCGTCAGGGCTAAGGCGCGTTCGTACTTTTTAATCGGAGCGGATCGCGAAGACATTATCCAAGAAGGCATGATTGGCTTTTACAAGGCGGTTAGAGATTTTAAAAGCGATAAACTTTCGTCATTCCACGCCTTTGCCGAATTGTGCGTGACGCGGCAGATTATCACCGCTATTAAAACTGCCACGCGTCAAAAACATATCCCGCTAAATTCCTACGTTTCGCTGAATAAGCCGATTTACGACGAAGATTCAGACCGGACTTTGCTTGACGTAATTTCGGGCGTGAAAGTTGCCGACCCAGAGGAATTAGTGATAAGCCGCGAAGAATTTTTAGCTATCGAAAAAAAGATGGAGGAAATTTTGAGCGACCTTGAATGGCAGGTTTTAATGGCTTATCTGGACGGCAAATCTTACCAGGAAATTGCAATGAGCCTTAACCGCCATGTCAAATCAATCGATAACGCCCTGCAGCGCGTCAAACGCAAACTTGAGCGCTACGTCGCCAGCCGCAGTGAATCTATCGATATTGGCACGGTTTACCGCGGACTCTCGACGATTGACCGGCATTTAAA
Organism: uncultured Selenomonadaceae bacterium; assembly: GCA_905234705.1. Lineage (GTDB taxonomy): Bacteria > Bacillota > Negativicutes > Selenomonadales > Selenomonadaceae > Quinella. Next base: position 10,197 of record CAJOIB010000010.1, read on the forward strand.
ATCTTCTGCGCGACATCCTATCCCGCTCGATTAATCAATCTGCACTCTCCCGCCAATGACGCTGGAGGGCTTTTTTAATTTCCGCTTCATAGCCAATTTCCGTCGGCTGATAATAATTTTTTTGAAACGGCAGATATTGTTGTTTGACAAAATGCTCCGGAAAATCATGCGGATATTTATAACCTTCACCATTGCCGAAAAAATTTGCGCCCTTGTAATGAGTATCGCGTAAATGTTTTGGAATTTCAGCGTCAATTTTTTTAACGTCAGCAAGCGCCGCGTCAATCGCCAAATACGCCGCATTACTTTTCGGCGCGCCCGCAATGTACGTTACCGCCTGCGCGAGAATAATTCTGGCTTCGGGCAAACCAACAAATTGAGCCGCCTGTGCCGCCGCATTCGCCAATATCAACGCCCGCGGATCTGCATTGCCGACATCTTCAGCCGCGCATATCACAATTCGCCGCGCTATGAAATTTAAATCTTCGCCGCCGTCAATCATTTTCGCCAAATAAAAAATCGCCGCGTCCGCGTCACTGCCGCGCATACTTTTTATAAACGCGCTCGCCGTGTCGTAATGATTATCGCCGCCCTTGTCATAGCGCCTGGTTTTTTCGCCAAAAATTTCGCGCAGATTTTCAACGCTCACGCCGCCACTAAAAATTAATTGCTCCAAAATATTCAGCGCAACCCGCGCATCGCCATCAGCAAATTCTGCAATAATTTCAAGCGCCGATTCTTCAGCACTTTCGCCATTGAGCGCCCGCTGGAGGATTTTTTTTATTTCAGCGGCAGTCAATTTTTCCAGCCGAATGATTTTCACGCGGCTTAAAAGCGCAGGATTCACTTCAAAAAATGGATTTTCAGTCGTCGCGCCAATCAATATCAAACGCCCGTCCTCAACGTACGGCAACAGAAAATCTTGTTGACTTTTGTTAAAGCGGTGAATTTCATCGATAAATAAAATCGTCCGGCGGCTGTAAAAATTTTTCAAATCGTCAGCGTCCTTGACAATTTCGCGCAGATCTTTAATTCCGGAAAGTGCGGCGTTGATTTTGACAAAATTGCTCTGCGTGGTATTCGCGATAATCTTTGCCAACGTAGTTTTGCCAGTGCCAGGCGCGCCATAAAAAATCATCGACATTAAGCGATTTTCCGCAATCATTTTGCCGAGAACGCGCATAATTTTTTCCTGCCCAACAAAATCACTGAGATTTTGCGGACGCATTTTCTCAGCCAGCGGTTGAAAATCAGTATCGCCCGCCATTTCAAATAAATTAATTTCACGTTTCATAATATCATCAGCAACGTTCCAATTCCGATTAGCACACAGCCCGCGATTGATTTTGTCGTGACCGTCTCGTTTAAAAATATCACCGCGAAAATTATTGTTAAAACTATGCTCAATTTGTCGATTGGCACAACTTTTGAGACTTCGCCGATTTGTATTGCCTTGTAATAGCACAGCCACGATGCGCCCGTCGCCAAGCCCGATAAAATCAGAAACCCAAATTCGAGTTGACGCCTTCAATTCCTATTTTCGCCAAAATCGCCGTGAGTGCGCAAAAATTGACGATAACAACGCAAAAATCAGCCACATTTACAAAAATCTCTCCATTATGCGGGCGCGCACGGATGCGCGCCACACCCGCGCTAGTCACGTGATGTGACTACAGCGGGCAGTTTTCTTTCTTTGCAAGCGTTTCTTTCTTTCCGAAAAGAAAGAAATGCTGATAACATTAATATATTCCCGTTGAACCGAAACGCCCTGCGCGAACCGCTCCAACACCAATCTCATCGCCATCAATCGGCAAATATCTTTGAAAAACACCTTGAGCCACGCGCATACCTTTTTTAATCTCAAATTCGCCAAAAAAACTTATAACCGGCAAAATAATATGCCCGCCATAATCCGCGTCAATCACGCCAACGCCATTAGCCAAAGTCACGCCGTACTTCACCGCTAAACTGGAACGAATATAAATCATCAAAACTTCTTCGGGCAACATAAAAGCTTTGAGACCCGTCGGCACAAGCGAAATTTTTTTGTTCGACACCAAAACATCCGCCGCAGACTGTAAATCATAGCCCGCACTTAACGCCGTCTTTCGCGTCGGCAAATTTATTCCGCAATTTTCGTAGCCGGTTAGAATCTCAAAGCCTCTAGTCATTTGCACTGTTAAAATCTTACTCTTCGTCTTCTTTCGGAGCAGGCGCAGCATTTTTATCTCCGCCGTTAGTGCTGAGTGCCTTCGTCGGCGTGATTGTGGAAATAGCGTGCTTGTAAATCATTTGCTGTTTGCCCATGGTCTCAATAACCACGGTGAAATTGTCAAAGCCGCGCACTAGCCCTTTCAACTGAAAACCGTTGACTAGGTGAATCACGACCATAACATTTTCTTTGCGCGCCTGATTTAGGAAGTTATCCTGAATGTTAATCATTTTGGCAGCCATCTTGAAAATCTCCTTTACAAAAAATTTATTCGACGCTGTAGAATTTTATATAATCCATTCGCCGATACCAAGTTAACTGACGCTTTGCAAAATTTCGCGTCGCTTGACTGATTTTAGAAATAGTTTCGTCTAAAGTTAATTCGCCGCGCAGATATTCAACCGTTTCCTTGTAGCCGATACCAAGCATAGCCTGCGCATTTTCGCTGACACCATTTTTTAAAAGCCGCCGCACTTCCTCAACAAGCCCCGCGTCAAACATTTTCCGCGTCCGCCGATTAATCCTGTCATAAAGTTCTGCGCGATTAGCCGTCAAGCCGATAACCAGCGCATTGTATTTGAGTTCGCCGGTGTCTTTGAAAAATTTGGATTGACTTTTGGCGCTATCGCCGAATTTATAACCTTCGACGAGCGCTTGAATGTAAAGCCCCGTACCGCCGCAAATGATAGGAATTTTGCCGCGCGAATTAATTTCAGTAATAATTTTGGACGCCAGCCGCACAAATTCCGCCACGCTGAATTTTTCTTCCGGATTTAAAATATCGATTAAATGATGCTTAATTCGCTGAAGTTCCGCCGCAGTCGGTTTCGCCGTGCCGATATTGAAGTCTTTGTACACAGACATTGAATCAGCCGAAATAATTTCCGTGCCCAAAATTTCCGCCAATCGCATTGCCAATGAACTTTTTCCGGTAGCCGTCGCGCCCAAAATCACCAACAACTTTTCCTTCGACGAATTTTGCAAACTCAATGATTGTACAGAATCTAAAATTTTTGTCAAGTCAAAAGGCTCGGCGGCGATTTCCTTTATGACGTTACGCATCCAAATTCAAAGTTCCGCCAGGTTTGACAATGTGAACTTTCGCATTTTTGACAAGCGCCTTAAATTCTTCCGGATTCTGTTTAATAATATCCCACGTGTTATAGTGAACCGGAATAACATTTTTTGCGCCGAGAATCTCAACCGCCTTAGCCGCGTCAACAATATCCATCGTATAATGCCCGCCAATCGGCAGAATCGCGTAATCAATCTGGTCGCGCTCGCCAATAAATTTCATATCGCCGAAAAGCGCCGTATCGCCCGCAAAATAAATCACCTTGCCGCCAATGCCAATAACATAACCGCAGGCAACACCGCCCGCAATTCCCGCACTGTGAAGTGCCTGTACCATTCGCGCAAAGCCAAACGGTAATTGCAAAGTGCCGCCCAAATTCATATTGATTGATTTGACATTTTCGCCGCCAAAATCCGTAATTTCCGGAATGCCAACAGCCGTTGCGCCCGTGCGTTTCAAAATGTCGTAGCCGTCGCCAACGTGGTCTGCGTGCGCGTGCGTCACAAAAATATAATCCGTTTCAATATCATCTGGTTTAATCGACGCCTGCGGATTGCCGGTCAAAAACGGGTCGAACAAAAGTTTATATTTGCCGTCGTCCAACCGAAAACAGGCGTGTCCATAATAATTGAAGGTTAGCAAATTTTTTTCCTCCTAAAAGTTTTCTCTACGGTTAAATTCGATATAACGCTGAAAATACCTTGTAAGTTTTCAGAAAAATTTTTCAGCGCTCAAAAATCCATACGCACGCCGATAAATGGTTCGCTCATTTTAAAATTGCCGCGATTATCTTGTGCCAAATTGTTATTGTAAATCTTTTTTTACAAAATACATTTTAGTTTCAAGAAAAATTTTCAGCACTCAAAAATCCATACGTACGCCGATAAATGGTTCGCTCATTTTAAAATTGCCGCGATTATCCTTGTGCCGAACAGTCGCCGCAATGTGCCGATAGCCCGCCGTCAACGAAAAATTTTTACTCGGCGAATATTTCACGCCGGATTCCGTATCGATAACGTGAGCGCGCCCGCCAAAACTCATTCCCGAAAGTTGCGTGTAAATCGTCATCTTCGGCATTATCGCCATATAAATTTTAAAGCCAACCGTCGGCAACGGCGAAAAAGTTTTCCAGTCAATTCCCGTCACGCCGTACTTCAAATCCAAGCCAGTTCCCATCAGCGAAATTATTTCATTGTCAACGTCGAATTTCAAATAATGCATATCGGCGTCGAAATGGTTATAATCCAGCGAAAAATTTTTATAGCGGAAAATAAATTCTGGCTCTTTGGCGCGCACCTCTATGCTCAGCGGCAAACTTTTTGGCTTAAAATCTTTCAGCGCTTCGCCCAATAAAAAATCGTTTTTGCTCTGCGCGAAAACCGTTGCCGATAATAAAATCAGCGCCAAATTCACCAAAAATATTTTTTTCGCCATAGCTCACCATTCCTTGAAATTCCGCCGCGTCGCTAATCCGGCTACCGCTATTAACAGCGCGAAAATTTCCAGCCGCCCCAATATCAACATTATCATACAAAAAACTTTCCCGACATCTGACAGCCTTAAAAAATCTTCCACGCTGCAAATCCCTGGTAACGCCCCAACATTCGTCAAACACGCGACCGACATTGCAACCGCTTCTGAAAATTTTGGTTCCATAAAACTCAAAACCGCCGAGCATATGAACAGCGTCAAGCACGTCAAAAAGAAAAAGCCCAATATTCGCCCGACGATTTTTGGCGGAACGGTGATTTTGTTTACGCGGATAACCGTTAACATTCGCGGGTGCATCGTTTTGGTTAATTCAGCCGCCGTGATTTTCAAAAGTACCAACAGCCGCACGATTTTAATCCCGCCCGTAACCGAGCCCATACAGCCGCCAAATATCGCCATTAAAAATATTAAAAATCTGTCAAAGTCCGTGGCTTGATTGAGCGTCTCTAAATGTATTCCGGTCGTACTCATAAACGAAACCACGTGAAAAAATGCGTAGCGAAAAGCCAAATTGCCGTCGGTGATAATGCCGCGCCGATATGTGCTAAAACTTATGAACAGGACGCTCAGCAAAATTATTACCGATACCGTTTTGACTTCGGAATTGCTGAAGAATTTTTTGACGCCGCTGAAAATATTTTTTACAAGCTGTTTCAAGTAGATTATTCCACGGCGATAAAAATTTTCCTGTTGATTGGAAGTCGGCGGTGGAATTGTTACGATTAATCTGTGGTAGAAAAGCAAATTCCCGCACGCTAACAGCATTGTAAAAGCCGCCGCGTATTCTGCAAATAAATTTCCTCGCGCAGGGAAATAATTTCCGCCGCCCGTCGAAATACACCGCATCGCCATTAACAGCGAATCCCAGCCGCCTAAGCCCGCCAATTTGAACAGCAAAAAACTTAACAACGTCAGCGCCGAATAAACTGTTATCACTCGCTGAGCAATTACCAGCATTTGTCCCAAAATCGGGCTGAAATTTTGTCCGCCGTGCAGGCTCAAACTCATTCCAAAACAGCCGCTGACTTCCGGCAAAACCGTTACCAGCATCACCAGAAAAATCAGCGAGCCGAACCACATTAACACGCTTTGCCACAATTTTAAAACGTACGGCGCACTTTCCGGCAACAGCGACAGTCCCGCCGAAGTTAAATCCGAAATTGTTTCCAGCATTGCCTCAATCGGCGTCAACCAGCCCGAATACCAAAATGGTAACGCCGCGAATACCGCAACTATCGGATAAGCCAGCAGCATTGAAATTGCGGATTCTAACAGCGGCAGGCGACGCTTCGATTTTCGCCCCAAATGTTTGAAGAGCCGCTCTGTCGTCCATACGCAGATTAAAATTATGCAAAAAAATGCCGCCACGTTTGAATTGCGCATAAATGCCGCCGCATAAATTATCGGCAACGCGAATGTGAATGCAAACGCCAACAGCACATTTCCTTGAAGTTTTAATATTAATTTCTTATCCATCGCGCAGGTATTTTACAATTTTTTTAGCATTATGTCTGCAGATTTTATTAAAGCGTGAAAAAACGTACGTTTAATCGCGTACGGGTATTTTTTAGATCAAATAAATTTCCTCATAGGTTTTCAAAAGCGCGTCTAAAGTTTTGATGTAGCGCAAAACCATTTTGCCGGTATCTTCGTATTCGTAATCTTCATCAATGTAAGTTTTAAATATGTCTAAATCTTTCTCGACCGTCTCATAAAAAGTGTCCTTGATAAAATTGTACAAATGCACTTGAATGAGATATTTAGTATTTGAATCCGAAATTTCATTAGCAATTTTTATAAAATGTCTTTCCGCGTCCATCATATTCAAAATATCATCGAGCGACCAATTCAGCAAATTTAAATCGTCCCAATCGCTGAAATTTTCTTCATCGTCATCATCGTTAATATCGTCCATCAATGAATCGATGTCATCAAATAATTTTTTGACAAAATCATAACGAAAATTAAAATAATCAATATCGAGCCAATCACTTTTCATATTTTTCACCAGTTTCAAGCGTCATGGCAATTTCGTCGCAGTTAGGGAATTTTTGACACTCAATGCAATCTGTCCAAATTTTGTGCGGTAAAGTTTCACGCGGCACGGTTATAAAACCCAGGCTTTGAAAAAATTTCGGCTGATAGGTAAGCGTAAAAAATTTCTTAACACCAACTGCGAGCCCAACTTCAATTAAGCGCTTGACGATTTCGCCGCCGATACCTTGACGGTGAAAATCTTGGTGAACAGCCATTGAACGAATCTCGGCAAGTTCATTCCAAGTCGTGTGCAACGCGCCGCAGCCTACGATTTTGCCGCTGTCAATTTCCTCGGCAACAAAAAATTCGCGCAGGATTTCATAAAGTACGTTGTGCGTTTTCGGGAGCATTAAGCCCTGCGTAGCGTAGCCGTTTATCAGATTAAAAATATCTTCAACGTCAGCGAAAGTGGCGGGTCTGTACTTAAACAAATTTTCAACCTTCCTTGAATGTGTTATAATCTAAAAAAATTTAGGGGAGCTGATTTTTTATGGCAGAATATTATGAAGCGTGTCCGCGTTGCGGCAGGACTAATTTTGGCGAAATTTTACACTGCAAACGCTGCGGGACTGAATTTTGCACAGTTTGTATCGGCAAGCGCACTTTGCCCGACGGCACGAAATACGAATGTTGCCCGCGTTGCGGCGCTGAATACGACGAAGACGACGATACTATTTACGTTGTCGTTACCGAAAAGGAAAACGCGCGCAATAAGCGTTAAACGTCAGCGGACGGGCAAATTTCATTGAGCGGGCAATCATAACATTTTGGACTGCGCGAAGTGCAAATTAATCTGCCGTGCCAAATGAGCCAATGATGCGAGTCCGACCATTTTTCCTTGGGAATAATTTTTTGCAAGCCGAGTTCGACTTCAAGCGGAGTTTCGCCCTCGGCTAATTTCATTCTATTGGCAAGTCTGAAAACGTGCGTATCAACGGCAATGGCGGGAATTTTAAACGCAACGCTGGCAATGACATTCGCAGTTTTCCGCCCGACGCCAGGAAGTTTTATCAGTTCGTCAAAATCAGCCGGAACTTCGCCGCCATATTCGCGCAGGAGCATTTCACTCGCGCCGATAATATGTTTAGCCTTCGAGCGAAAATAGCCGCACGGTCTGATAATTTCTTCCAATTTGCTTTGCCCAAGCGCAATAATTTTCTCGGGCGTATTGGCGATTGGAAATAATTCCTGCGTCACGATATTAACGCGCTTATCCGTACATTGCGCCGATAAAATCACCGCTACAAGCAATTCAAAAGTCGAACCAAATTTTAATTCCGGAATTGCGCCTTTGTAAGTTTCTTCCAAAATTCGCAGTTCCTCAATCTTAAAATCTTCCACAGCTCAGCCCTCGCGCGTAAAAACTAATTCCAAATATGGCAATTCTTTAAAACCAAGATTTTTATAAACAGTCAGCGCCTTTGAATTGTCGTGCTCCGCCTCAAGCCGCAAAATCTTATCCGGATAAATCTCCTTGACGTACTGAAGAAATTTCGTACCTAAGCCGCGCCCGCGATATTCCTGCTCAATAAAAATATCTTCAATCCAAATGCATTCGCCGCCAAATTCGGTGGAATAACTTTTCGCAAGCATACCGTAGCCGATAATTTTTTCCGCGTCAACAAAAACAAAGCCTTCAATAAACGCCGAGCCGCTTAAACAATTTTCAACATTCGCCGCGTAAATTTTTTCAGAGCCATTCGTTATCAGCGCGGGCGAATTGTAAAATCTGCGCATCATTCCTAAAACCGCGTCAGCATCTTCGCGCAGGATTTTTCTAATTTCAAACATTTTAATTCGTCAAACTCCTAACCGGCGCAGGAATACGCCCGCCGCGCGCAATAAACGCTTCACTGCTCCAATTATTTCTAATGGGAACAATCGGACAATAGCCCAGCAAGCCGCCAAATTCAACCACATCGCCAACTTTAGCATTCGGCACGGGAATTATCCGAACAGCGGTAGTTTTATTATTGACAACGCCAATAGCCGCCTCGTCAGCAATAATGCCGCTCAAAGTCGCCGCGCTGACATCGCCCGCAACCGCGATCATATCCAAACCAACGCTACATACACACGTCATAGCTTCAAGTTTCTCAATAGACAGACTGCCGATATTCACGGCGTTAATCATACCTTCGTCTTCACTGACGGGAATAAACGCGCCGCTCAAACCGCCAACGTGCGAGCTAGCCATTAAGCCGCCTTTTTTAACAGCGTCATTTAACAAAGCAAGAGCCGCAGTCGTACCAGGCGCACCGCAAGCCTCTAAGCCCATTTCTTCCAAAATGCGCGCGACCGAATCACCAACCGCCGGAGTCGGCGCAAGCGATAAATCCACAATTCCAAATTGAACACCCAAACGCCGCGACGCTTCCTGCGCGACAAGTTGACCAACGCGAGTAATTTTAAACGCAGTCTTTTTAATCGTCTCGGCAATTTCAGTAAAATTCGCGCCCTTCAAATCTTCCAGCGCGTGTTTGACAACGCCAGGACCGCTGACGCCCACATTGATAACAGTATCAGCTTCGCTCACGCCGTGAAACGCGCCCGCCATAAATGGATTGTCATTCGGCGCATTGGCAAAAATTACCAGCTTAGCACAACCAATAGCCTGTTTGTCGCGCGTCAATTCAGCTGTGCGTTTCAAAATTTCGCCCATCTCGCGCACGCAGTCCATATTTATGCCCGCCTTAGTTGACGCCAAATTGACTGAGCCGCAAACTAAATCTGTCGTTGCTAATGCTTGCGGAATTGACTCAATCAAAATCCTGTCGCCGCGCGTGTAACCTTTCTCAACCAGCGCGCTGAATCCGCCAATAAAATTTACTCCAACTTCCTTAGCCGCCTTGTCAAGAGTTTCAGCAATCGGAACGTAGCTGTCAGTTTTGCAGGAATCCGCCGCAATGGCTATCGGCGTCACGGAAATTCGCTTGTTGATAATCGGCACGCCATATTCCGCTTCAATATCTTCGCCGGTTTTTACGAGAAATTCAGCAGTCTTTGTAATTTTATCATAAACATTCCGGCAAAATTCGTGAAGATTAGGGTGCGCGCAGTCTCTCAAAGAAATTCCCATTGTTATCGTCCGCACGTCTAATTTATTTTCAGTTATCATTCGGTTTGTTTCAAGTATATCTTCAATCGTTATCAAAGTTTCAGCCCCCGTCAAAAATTTATCTTCAAATTCTATCAAAAAGTTATTCAAAGTCAAGAAACATTTTAACTTGATTTTTGCGCGCGCGGTAATTAAAATATATGGAGTTTTTTTATAAATTGTCGAGGTGGTATTATTCATGGGACATCCTGTAACAACAAACCCGTTAATCATTATGCTGATTAATATGACGGTGGTATTCGTCGTGCTGGTTTCGCTAAGTGTATTGATTAATTTGATTCACATGGTAGATCCGACGAAACAGCCGGAAGTCAAAGAAGACGAAGGCGAAGCGGAAACAGCGGCGATAGTATCAAAATTGCAAGCCGCGCCAAAAGTTGAGCCCGAACCCGCGCCGGTTGTCGAAGAGGGCATACCGCCTGAAGTTATCGTTGCAATTTCGGCGGCTATTGCGTGTTGCGGAATTTCCGGCAATGTTCGCGCAGTGCGTGTTGTCAATAATAATAAATCCGCGTGGCGGCAAAATGCGCTCAACAGCGGCTTGACGAACGTTTAAGGAGGCGCGGCAGTTGGAATTTTTTAATGCATTTTCGGTATCACTACAGGCAGTTTGGAATGACAGCGGCTTTTCGGCATTCACCGTCGGCAACGGAATTATGATTGTCGTTGGAATTTTACTTTTATATATGGCGTTCGTTAAAGAATTTGAGCCGCTACTTTTAGGACCAATCGCGTTTGGCTGCATACTGGCGAATTTCCCGAACACAGGATTTTTCGGCGAAGAAATGAACGTTATGCAGGCTATTCGCTATGGTATAAACTATGAAATTTTCCCGCCGTTGATTTTCTTAGGTATCGGCGCAATGACAGATTTTGGACCATTGCTCGCGCGTCCTTCGACTTTACTTTTGGGTGCGGCGGCTCAAATCGGCGTTTTCGTTGCATTAGCCGGCGCAATGATTGTAGGTTTCGACATTAAAGAGGCAGCGGCTATCGGAATTATCGGCGGCGCTGACGGTCCTACTTCAATTTATCTGTCAATAAAATTAGCCCCGCACTTACTCGGCGCAATCGCAGTCGCGGCGTATACTTATATGTCGCTCGTGCCGATGATTCAGCCGCCCATTATGAAGGCTTTAACTTCACAAAAAGAGCGCGAAATTGTTATGACTGAGCTCCGCACGGTTACGAAATTTGAGCGCGTAGTTTTCCCTGTGGTTGTAACGATTTTTATCAGCTTGCTCTTGCCGCCAATCGCCGCATTGCTCGGAATGTTAATGCTTGGAAATCTCCTGCGCGAAAGTGGCGTAACAGACAGACTTTCAGACACCGCGCAAAATTCGCTGTGCAATATCGTAACAATCTTTTTGGCAACAGGCACAGGTATGACGATGAACGCGAAAGATTTTCTTGTGCCAGAAACTTTGTTGATAATCTGCTTGGGCTTAGTGGCGTTTATGGGCGGCACTGCTGGCGGCGTTATTTTCGGAAAAATTATGTGCAGAATGTCGGGCTGGAAAGTTAATCCGCTTATCGGTTCAGCTGGTGTTTCTGCTGTTCCAATGGCGGCGCGCGTCAGTCAAATCGTTGGTATGAAGTCTAAGCCTGGCAATTATCTTTTAATGCACGCAATGGGACCAAATGTCGCGGGCGTTATCGGGACGGCTGTTGCTGCCGGTACGATGCTTGCTATGCTCAAATAAATTCTAAAACTTTGAAGGATAAATATTCTTCGCGGCGAAATGTAATTTAGTTACAAAATTTGTGGGGGCGATTTAATGGCGAACGATAAAGCACGCCGAGGCGACGAAACTGCCGGCGATAAGAAGGGTATTCTGCTTGAAACCGGTACTAATGAATTTGAAATTGTCGAGTTCAGCATTGGCAAAGTTAATTACGGAATAAATGTTGCGAAAGTCCGTGAAGTCATTCAGCGCGCGCCGGTTACCGCAATGCCGCAGGCTCACCCGTACATTGACGGGCTTTTTACCCTGCGCGGCAAAGCTATTCCGCTGGTTAATCTTCCGCGCTGTTTGAATGTGGCGTCCGGCGAAGAAGCTAAAAATATTATCGTTACTGAAATTAATAATTACGGCATTTTGGAAAGACATGGAACCCGCGCCCGAAGTCGGCGACCAATCGCGCGTTGTCGGTATTATTAAAATGAGCGACCGAATTGTCCTGTTGCTCGACTTTGAAACGATTATTGCGGAAATTAATCCGGAAATTAACGCGAAACTTACCACGGTTGAAGACGCCACTGAAGATACCCGTTCGATGCGCTCAAATATTCACGTGGTTGTTGCGGAAGATTCGGCTATGTTGCGCGATTTGCTTGTTACGACTTTGCACGATTCGGGCTACAGATTTGTTCGCGATTTCGGCAACGGTATGGACGCTTGGGAATATCTGCGCACTCTCGCCAACAAAGATGGTCCTATTCATATGCACGTGGGTATCATTGTTTCTGACGTTGAAATGCCGAAAATGGACGGGCACAGACTTTTGAAACTCGTCCGCGATAACGACCGCCTGCATGAAGTTCCATTTGTACTGTTTTCTTCGTTGATTAGTGAAGAAATGCGCTTAAAGGGCGAATCACTTGGGGCGAGCGCGCAAATTTCTAAGCCGGAAATTAATCAGCTGATTGATATTCTCGACAAGCTGATTTTCGGAAAAACTTTGAAGCCGGTACAAGATTAATTTCGACGAATATTTTAATCGATTGTGAAAATGCATTCGTGAAAACGAGTGCGTTTTTTTTTGGAGAGGGGCAACTTCTATGCAGAAAAATCTTACCACCGCGGAAAAAATTTCTGATTTGTTGCAGAGCCATTCAAATTTGGAAATTTCTAATCCGTACAGTTTGAAAAGCGACGAACTTGAAGCCAACGAAATTTGCTTTTACAAAATAAATCTGCTGACATTCGACGAAGAATATCCGCACCGCGAGGCGTTTGAAAATGTTTTGCAGAGCCTTGACAATGCGGCTTTTAATTTCGTGTACATTCTCAGCGGCGACGAGCGCGGCATCGAACTTTATATCGGCGTGGTGAAAAATCACAACGAAAATCAGCCCGTCCTCGGCAAACTTTTGAACGCGGCGAATTACGGAAAAAATATCGCGGGCGCATTTGCGGGGAATTTCGGCGGCAGTTCCCTTGAAAAATTAACCGGTCAAAATTTGACAAACGCCGTGATAAATTCTGCGCGACAATTCAAAAACGCGGGCGTCATTGTCGGTATCCCGTCCGTCAACGAAACCAAGGACAGCAAATACGGTTTCCAGGGGATTGACAGGCTGATAAACAGTATGCTCGGCGCGAAATGGCGAATTGTGGTTGTTTGCGAGCCGGTGAATAAATCTGAAATTGCGAAAATCCGCAGCGAAGTTTACAATCTTTACAATGAATTAGCGCCGCTCGCCCGTCAATCCGTTCAAAAATCTACCAGCAGTAATCAGACGCTGAGCCGCGGCACAAACGAATCTACCACTAAGGGCACGAATTATTCTGACAGCGAAAGTTCGTCCGATTCGCACGGCAAACAAAATGATAATTCAAATTCGAGCCACTCCGACCAGACAAGCAAATCTTACGGCGAAAGTACGACAAAAACCACCGGCAGCAATGAAAGTACCGGCGTCAGTTCCGGCAGTTCGAGCGCGGTTACTTTGGAAATTGCGAATAAGCAGGCGGCGGAAATTATTGACTACATCGACAATGAACTTTTGGAGCGCGTGAAAATCGGATTCAGCCGCGGCTTTTTCAAAACTTCGATTTATTATATGGGCGAAAAGCCGATTGACGCCGAGCGCCTCAAAGTTGGAATTATTTCGTTGTTTCAAGGCAGCGGCTCATCGTATAGTCCGTTGCGCGCGTATCCGCTGAATGTCGAGCGCGATTTTAAAATTTTAAACAGTTACCAAAGTTTTTACATCAGCAATGAAAATAATTTGCCAGAAAAATTGACGCTGGCGAGCCGCCCGCATTTTGACAGCCGCCTTGGTTTGAATACCTATTTGACGTCGGGCGAAGTCAGCCTAATCGCTGGTTTGCCGCAAAAAGAAATTCCTGGTATCACCGTGAAGGAGAGCGTCGAATTTGGTTTGAATTTTAATCAGAGCGACGGCGAGATTATTTTGGGCAATTTGATTCAGAAGGGGCGCGAATTGCCTAGCATTCCAATGAAAATCAGCCGCGAAGTTTTGAGCAAACACGTCTTTATTGCTGGCGTGACTGGTTCGGGCAAAACTACGACCTGCCACAAAATTTTGACGGAAGCCGCGGTTAAATTTTTGGTGATTGAGCCTGCGAAAACTGAATACCGCGCGCTGATAAATTCGCCGCATTTCGGCAACGTCGTTGTCTTTACGGTGGGCGACGAATTGACCGCGCCTTTTCGGTTGAATCCGTTTGAATTGGTGCGCGGCGAAAGTGTTTCTGCTCACGTCGATATGTTGAAGGCTACGTTTACTTCGTCTTTCCCAATGGAAGCGTCGATGCCGCAGATTTTGGAAGAGGCGATTTACAAAATTTACGAAGACAAGGGCTGGGACATTGACACAAATAAAAATTATCTGATTGAGGCGCGCGCCGATTATAAAATTGGTGATGAATTTCGCGCAGAATTTGATACTTTTCCGACGCTGACTGATTTTTTGACGGCGCTTGAAAAAATTGTTGACGAAAAAGGATTTAGCGACCGCCTGCGCGACGATTATCGCGGCTCACTGATTAGCCGGTTTTCCAATTTGACGAAAGGCTCAAAGGGCGCGCTTTTCAACTGTCGCCGCTCGATTGATTTTGAAAAACTGATTAATCAAAACGTCGTCATTGAAATGGAAAATTTGAAATCGGCGGAAGATAAGGCGCTGTTAATGGGATTTATTTTAACGCGGCTGGCGGCGGTTATCAAACGGCGAAACAAATTGGATAAAAATTTCCGGCACATAACGCTGATTGAAGAGGCGCACCGGCTTTTATCGAAAGTTGAATTAGGCGACGGCGGCTCAAAGCGGACGGCGGTTGAAACTTTCACAGATTTACTCGCGGAGATTCGCAAGTACGGCGAAAGTCTGATAATCGTTGACCAGATACCGAATAAACTTGCGCCCGAAGTTTTGAAAAATACCAACACGAAAATAATTCACCGGCTTTTTGCGCGCGACGACAAAGAAGCGGTTGGTGATACGATGCTGATGGACGACAAGCAGAAAGAATATTTATCGGCGCTGGAAACTGGGCAGGCGATTATTTTTAGTGAAGGAATGCGCCGCCCCGCGCACGTCAAGATTCAGAGCGTGACGGATACCGGCGACAGCGTTGTTGACAATGACGCCGTTAAATCGCAGTTTGTCAAAAATTTTGGCGCGTGGTATTGCGATTTGGAAATTTCGCGCAGGTTTAATCGGGCGGTTTATGATTTGCTGAAAAAAATTGCGGTTGAATATCTCGACAAAAATTCATTGGAAATTGAAACTTTAAATGCTGTGGCGAAAATTCGCTCGGCTGTGAAAAATTTCTGCGCGACTTTCGATTTTGAAGAAATTGCGGCGGCTGACGTTACGAAATATCTTGCGGAAGAATTTACAAGACTCAAAGCAGGTGATAAAATTTTTGAACGGCGGCTTGAGAATTTTCTGAATTTGCTGATTGGCGATTTTACTTTGGAAAAAATTTCGGGTGACAGGGAAAATTTGAAGTTGCTGATAAATATTAAACGAGAATTTTAATTTAGGGGGAAGCTTTATGTCAATTTTTGGAGCAATTTTTTCTGGGATAAGTAGCGTGCTGAGCGTAGTGTCAAATGTATTCACGCCGATTTTGACGAAAATTCTTGGACCGGCGCTTGAGAAACTTGGGCGGGCGTTTGAGGCTTTTTTCAAAGAATTGGGGTTGATTGAGCCGGAAGAGAAAGTTGAAGAAATTGGAGACCGCGCATTGCAGGCGGAAGTCGACGAAATTCATCCGGTTAAAATTGAAACTTTCGACAATCACGAAAAATATTTGGCGGCGCTCAAAGAATATGAGCCGAGCGCTGAAAAATCCGCGCTGATTCCGGTTGACGATAAACTTCACAAAGGGCTTGAGGTTTTAATGGGGCTGGCGATTTCGCGCTACGGGCAGTCTATGAGCGAATTTGGGCAGATTATTTTGAATAACCCCGAATTTTACAGTCAATTTGGCAGGCTGGCGGAAATTGGCAGTATCGCCCGCGATAAAACTGAAACTTTCGCCGATATCGTGAATTACATTGCGGGCAAAAGTATGAGCAGCGAAAAAACTGACACGGCGATTGACGCGCTCGTTGACATTGAGAAAAAAGTTAATCCGGAGGCGACTGACGCTGAAATTTTGAAAACTGTTAGCGATTTGAAAAAGTGAGGCGATTGATTTTGTTGCAATATTTTTTAGTTATCTGCAAAAATCGGTTTTACGTTTACCGAACTGACGGCGCGCCGGAATATTTTGGTGGCAATGATTATTTTGAATATGAGCAGAGCAAGATTCGCGAGGCGGCGGCTCAACTTGTCGAGGAAATTTTGAGCAACAACAATCTTGCCGACAGAAACGAATTACAATTTGCGCTGATTGAGAATAGCGACGCCGTGCGCAATGAGATTGTGCTGAAGGAACTGAAGAATTTGGTAGTTCAGCGTTACGCGGTGAATGATTTAGTTTACGCGGCGATGGTTGATTTGGCTAAAAATCCTGCGCTGTACATTCGCGAATTGGGCGTAAATTATGACGGCGAAAGTCACCATTTGGACGCGAATAATCCGATGTGGCGGGGCGCTTATAGTTTGCTGGCGTTGACGATTGAGCCGATTGAATTGTTAAAGCGCGTGGGGAGGTAGTTTTATGGAAAAGATTATTTGTGGCAAATGTCACGCCGAGAATAATGCAAAGCGGCATTTCTGCGCGAAGTGCGGGGCTTTTCTGCACACGGATTTTGACGCGAAAGTTTATGCGTTGCCGGAAGTTAAAATGATGCGCGTTGTGGAAAATTTATTGCGAGTTCCGCACCAGCCAATAAATTGGGACGACGTGACGGACGCTTACACGGCGAAGGCTGAAAAATGGCAGGCGCTGTTCAATGTCCCTGGAATGGGCGCGGAAACAAATTCTGCGGTTGTCGAGAAGATTGAAGATTTTTTGAATCTGTGCCGCAATGCCGATTTTCAAATTGCGTTCGTCGGTACGATTAAAACGGGCAAATCGACGCTGATAAATGCGCTGTTAGGCAAAGAATACGCGTCAATGGACGTGACGCCGGAAACCGCCGCTTTGACGAAATTTCGTGCCAGCCCGCGCGATTATGTTGACGTGACTTTTTACACGCAAAAGGAATGGGACAACCTTTGGGCTTCGCGCTCCAAGGACGCAACCGATTTTATGAAGGAATACGAATTGCTTGACGGCGATTCGCAAAAATCTAAATGGATTAATCAGCCGCAGCGCCATATCGAAATGGCTAACGAAGATATTCAGCAGGAATTAAAAATTTGGTCGAGTTCACAGCGGGTGGAACATTATTTCGTCAAGGAAATTGAAGTTGGAATTTCGACGTTGCCGCGGGATTTTCCGGCGCAGGTTGTATTCGTCGACACGCCAGGATTATCAGATCCGGTTGCATATCGTTCGGAGCTGACGAAAAATTATATCCGGCGGGCAAATGCGGTTTTCGTTTGCGTCGAGGCGCAGAAAATGATGTTCGAGGAAATGAACACAATCCAATCGGTAATGTCGCTGTCTTCGCACGACAAGAGCAAAGTTTTTGTCATAGCCACGCACTGGGACACATTGCACGACCCAGAAACGGATTGGGCAAAGCAGAAAAATTTTTACATTCGGCGCTTAACCGGACCGGCTTTTTATGACAATCAGCAAATGGCGGCGGATAATATTTTGTATTCGGCGGCGTACATTTATAATCTGTGCAAAAATTTTCACGCGCTCGACCCGAATAACAGGGCTGATAAGCGGCAGATTCGCACGCTTGAAGATTTCGGCGATTATTTTGACTGCGCGCCCGACGATTTGCGGACGATTGGCGAAAAGACTAACATTGTGGCGATTAGGAAAATTATTCGCGACCGGCTCGCGGCGAATTATAAAAAATTTTTGGCGGGCGATATTAAGCGGAAATTTATGGACGTGAATTTTAATCTGAATCGCGTTGCCAGCGAAAATAAAGCGAGTATGATTGAGCGCTTAACGGCGTCCTATGCTGACGAACAAGAATTAGCCGCGAAATTGGATGAACAGCGCAAAAAATGCGATAACGTCCGGCAAGTTTCCGACCAGCTTAACGAAATTATGAAGAAGGTTAAGCACAAGACTAAAACGCGCGCCGATGTTATTTGCGGGAAATTGCGGCTGAAATTGAGCGAGTCGAAAAAATGAGCGCGGCTATAACTTTGCAGGAAATTTCTGCTAAATTGGATTATGGGCTGATAGGCGACGGCGCTTTGAAAGTTTCAGCGTTTAAATTTGCCGCGGAAGCTGATGAAAATTCTTTAGCGGTAGTACTCAGCGATAAAGAGGCGATTGACACTGCGGCGCGTGCGGTATTGACGACGCCGAGGATTTTGCCGATTGATAAAACTTTTCTGTACTGCAATTTTAAAAAGATGAGCGCGGCGATAGTTGACGTTGCGCGGCTGATGATTGACGCCGGAATTTATCCCGATTATGAAAAAAATTTTGAGCAGGTTGAAAAGCACTGCGCGATGTTCGGTAAAAATTTTGAGATTGGTGAAGGCAGTTACGTTGGCGCTTTTGCAAATATCGGCGAAAATGTTAAAATTGGCAGGAATTGTAAGATTGGCGCGGGCGTTTATATCGGCTCTGACGTTGAGATTGGCGACGGCGTGAAAATTCATTCTGGCGCGCGGATTGGCGCTAATTGCCATTATCATTTTACGCAACACCACAAGCAGAAAAGTTTTTGCGGGATTGGGCGGGCGCTGATTGAAGATGGCGTTGAAATTGGCTACAACACGGTGATTCAGCGCGGCTCTTTGTCCGATACCGTGATTGGCGCGGGTACGATTATTGGCAATTTGGTTGAGATTGGACACGACGTAAAAATCGGCAAAGATTGTTTGATAGTTTCGCAGGCGGGCATATGCGGCGGCGTGGAGATTGGCGAACGGGTTCAGATTTACGGGCAAGTTGGAATTGCTGACAGGGTTAAAATTGGCAGCGACGCAACGATTATGGCGAAATCCGGCGTTACCAAAGACATTCGCGCAGGGCAAGTTGTTTCGGGAATGTTCAGCCGCAGTCATTTAGACGAATTGAAACGGCAGGCGAAATTTAGGAAACTGACTAAGGGGGAATAGACTATGGGCGGAGGCGGTGGCTGCGGAGATATTTGTTGCATTACGCATTGCGGCTTTTGCTGTGTTTTTAAATGCAGTGACTGCGGCGATTGTTGCGTGGGTCATTGTAGCGGAGATTGTGGCGGTACTCGTGTTTCCAGTGGCGGTGGCGGTTGTTCTGATTATCAAGAAGATCCGCAAACTCGGCACGCGGAGATTATTGCTAACGAATTGGCGGAAATGAAGAAGCGCTCGACTGAGGACGCCAAACGCGAAGAGGACGCCATTCTCAAAGACATTAACGAAACCATGGACGAATTTATTGATTGGCTCAAAAAAATTAACAGCGAACCGTACGGCGGGCGCAGTCTGAATATTAATATCACGAAAATTAATGAGCTCAATGAAGAATTGCGAAACGCGGTTATCGGCTCAATCGGCAAACATTTGGATTCTAAGCTGGTTATGACTGACGAAAACGTCAAGCTGATTCTTTCCGATATGAATGATAAGACGCGCAAGAAAAAATTTGACGAGTTTTATCGGCAAACTCTGCGCGACGCTATTAGGAATTTGATTAAAATTATTGAAGATTCCGTTCAAAAACAATCTGAGAGTATCGAGCGCGAAATTCAAAATCGCATTAATGAAGTCCAGCAAAGTATGTCCGAAGAGGCGGGCGCGTTTGAGGAACTTCAGCAGATTAAACAGCAGAAAAATTTAGGTATGGCGGAAAAACGCGTTGAATATATGTACTACGAAAATCTGTGCGATATTATGTTCGACCAGCTGAAACTTTCCGGCATTAAAAGGTGATTCGCTATGCTCAATTTAATTTCCGGAAATGAAAATATTCTTGCGCTGATGTACGCTATGTCGAGCGATTTGGATTTGAAAGATAATTCCGCGCGTTTGGAAAATCTTCGCGCAGTGGTGGAAAATTCGGCGGAAGTCAAGCCGTCGGTTTTCAATTATCACGTCGAGGCGGCGGAAAAAATTTTGATTTACAATACGCTTTACAATTCAATGACTTGGTTAACGAAAGAGGAATTTGCTCAACTTGGCGGCGAAATTTTTGATGACGAATTGCGGCGGAATTTTCTTGAGAGCGGAATTTGCGTGGCGGCGAATGTTGACGAGCGGGCGAATTATCATAAGTGGCGGATTCTTTTTCAAAAAAAGTCCGAGCATTTGTCGGTGAATATTACCACGACGCTGAAATGCAACGCGCGCTGTCCCTATTGCTACGAGCACGGCGTCAAGCACATTGACTTTGATGACACTAAGATTGACGCGCTGATAGATTTTATTAAGCGGCACAAAAAAAATTCGCCGGTTAAACTGAATTGGTTTGGCGGCGAACCTTTTATGAATCCGAAAATTATTGACACCGTGACGCGGCGGCTCGGCGAAATCGGCTTTCCATTTTTCTGCTACGCCATTACCAACGGAAATTTATTGACGCGGCAAATGATTAATACCAAATTCAAGCAATGGCATATTCGCGGCGTTCAGATAACTTTGGACGGCACGGCGGAACAATACGCGGCGCGCAAAAATTATACCGGCAATCAGCGCGATGTTTTCAAAAAAATTTTAAATCGTATTCAATGGCTCGCTGAAGCAAATATTCACGTTGACGTGCGGCTGAATATCGACCGCCAAAATCTGTGCGATATGCTCAATCTTATTTACATTTTGCAGGCGCGTTTTGACGGCGAAAAAAATATTTGTTATTATCCGGCGTTTGTTACGGGCTTGCAGGATAAATTGACTGAAACTGAGAAATTAGATTTTGTCAAGGAAATGTTTAACGCGGTTGCCAATTCCGCCAAACTCAGCATTACAAATCGGCTGTATTCTTTCCCGCGCAGTATTCCGTGTATGCGCAATGATCCGCAGTCATTTTCTGTTGATGTTTACGGGCGGATTTATAATTGTGAGCATTTGGTCGGGCGCGCTGAAAAATCGTTAGGAACTTTAAAACGTTTGCCGACAAAAATTAATGACGCGCGGCTTGAAGAAAATCTGCGCGAGGAATGCGGAAGTTGCGTATTTCTGCCGAAATGTATGGGCGGCTGTGCGTCGAATTTGGAAACCGGCGATAGCGCGTGCCTGATTGAAAAATATTTAATTAAAGCATATATGCAGTATATGTGCGAACGCTAGGAGGTAAAAATGGACGACATTGCAAAAATTTTGGAACAGCAGGAAGAAATTTTACGCTCAATACACCGGCTGGAGGAAGAAGTTAGCCTAATCAAATTTTTACACCACAGTCAGTACGACGAAACAAATGCGCGGCTTGAAATGTTCGAGCGGTCATTGCGGCAAATCGACGAACAACTTGCACTTTCAAATATGAGCCAAGAATCGCGCGACGACAAAATAAAAAAATTGCTTAGTGAATTTCAGCGTGCGAATCAATCGCGGCGGCTGAATATGATTGAAGAATTGCTCCGGTTAATCGCCGCCAATCAGATAATGGATTCGCTCGAACCGCCGAAAAAACCGCGGGGCAATAAATCGCAGAAAAAATAATCTTGGGAGGAATTTTAATGAGCATACTAGCTTCGGTCGTAGTACCGCACCCGCCTATCATTTTGCCGGAAATTGGCAAGGGCGAAGAATCCAAAATCGCCGCAACTACCGCCGCTTATAAAGAAATTTCAAAGCGCGTGGTCGAACTTGCGCCCGATACGATTGTTATCACCAGCCCGCACTCGATTATGTACGCGGATTATTTTCACATTTCGCCTGGCGAATCGGCTAGCGGGAATATGGCGAGATTTCGCGCGCCCGAAGTCGATTTGACTATTAACTATGACGTTGAATTTGTTGACAAATTGAGCGCGGCGGCTATGGCTGAAAATATTCCCGCCGGTAAAATTGGCGAGCGCGAAAAAAGTTTAGACCACGGCACGATGATTCCGCTTTATTTTTTGGAAAAAGCAGGTTTAGATTTTGACGCGGTTAAATTTTTGCGCATAGGGCTTTCTGGTTTGCCCGCGGCGGCGCATTATCATTTTGGGCAGGTTATTTCAAAGGTTGCGGACGAATTGAACAGGCGCGTTGTATTCGTGGCGAGCGGTGACCTTTCGCACAAACTCAAAGCGGATGGTCCTTACGGTTTTGTTGAAGAAGGTCCGAAATTCGACGCCGAGGTTATGGAAAATTTATCCGACGAAGATTTTTTGAAATTGTTGACGATGGATAATACGATGTGCAATCGCGCGGCTGAATGCGGCTTGAGGAGTTTTTGGATAATGGCGGGCGCGCTCGATAAAAAATCCGTTCAAGCTGAAAAATTGTCCTATGAAGGACCTTTCGGCGTTGGCTACGGCGTTGTTTGGTTTAACATTAACGGCGTTGACAGTTCGCGGAATTTTGCCGCCAAGCTTGAAAATTTTAAGCATGAAGAATATTTAAAGCGCATTGAAACTGAAGACGAATACGTGAAACTGGCGCGCTACAGCCTTGAAACTTACATTAAGACGCACAAGGCGGCGGAAATGCCCAAAGATTTGCCTGCTGAAATGTTGAATCGGCGTTCGGGAACTTTCGTCAGTCTTCATAAAGACGGGAATTTGCGCGGCTGTATCGGAACATTTTTGCCGACAACTGAATCTATCGCGCAGGAGATTTTGCAAAACGCCATTTCTGCCTGTTCGAGAGACCCGCGCTTTTCGCCGGTCGAAGAATCCGAAATTGAAGACCTTGACATCAGCGTTGACGTTTTGTCTGAACCGGAGCGAATTTTTGACGTCAAAGATTTGGACGCAAAAAAATACGGCGTTATCGTCGAGAACAACGGACGCCGCGGTTTATTGTTGCCGGATTTGGAAGGCGTTAATACCGTGCAAGAGCAACTCGCCATCGCTATGAAAAAAGGCGGTATCCCCGCCAATGAAAAAGTTAACGTGTGGCGTTTCCAAGTAATTCGCCATCATTAAATCGCCGCATCTTCGTAATTTTCTTCATCGTCATAAGATGGAGTATTTAAATTGTCCCAAAAAATTCTGTAGTTCATACTGGATTTGACTTGCCCGCGCGCCGGACAATCCGCGTCTTTGTGCGTGAAAATGTGATGAACTTCCTGCCCCGACGGAACAATTAATTCTTTCGGATAAAAATGAACATTTCGCGCAGACCAAATCCAAAAGTCGTTGTTGTTCACTGCGCGAATGTTTTCCAGTAAAAAGTGCGTGATTCTGGCATCCTGGTCGCCGGAATTTATGAAGTGCCCGTATAAAACCGCTTGCCCTTCATTCAAAATGAGTTTATCGGCTTGAAATTTCAAATTCGCTCCGGCGCTCGCAACGCCATTTGCAAAAATAAAAATCGCAACAGCCATAATCGCCGCAACAAAAAAATTTTTCAAGATAATCACGCCCCTTAAAAAATTTCTTGCGCCCGCTGTTCAAATCGTGTAACAATTTCCGTGTGAAGTGATTCGTTGAGCTCCATTAACGCCAGCCAAAAATCACTCCGGCGCGGAAATTCTTTTTTTGGCAACATCGTTTCGACAAAATCTAATGCGTCGTCGCCGAAGCAAATTTTTCGCACAATCGCCGTTACCGCCACGCCAAAAGTTATTATCGACGGTATCACCCACGGCAGGGCGTTCGCCACAATCGGAATTAATTTTTTCAGCGCAAGGTATATCGCCGACGCCAGCACGCCGATTAATACGCAAACCGTTTTGAAAAAAACCATAACCGCGCCAATGAATACGCCCGCCAATACTGCCAGCGCTTGAAAAATCAGCCGCAAAAATCCCAGCCCGCAAATCAGCAAAATCGCCGCCGCTATCACAATTCCAACCATAACTAACGCCCCTCTCGATTTAAAGCGTGTCAAAAATCCTGTCGCCCGCGTCGCCCAAGCCAGGCACGATATAGCAATTCTCGTTCAAATGGTCGTCAATCGCCGCCGTGTAAATCGGAATGTCCGGATGTTCCCGCGTGATAAAATTAATGCCTTCGGGCGCAGAAATTATGCAGATAAAAGTAATATCCTCAGCGCCGCTGTCTTTGAGCATTTGAAGAGCCGCCGCTGAACTGCCGCCCGTCGCCAGCATCGGGTCAACAACCAAAACTTTTTTACCGGCGAGATTTGGAAGTTTTTTATAATATTCGATTGGCTTATGAGTAGTTTCGTCACGAACTAAGCCGATATGCCCAACCGCCGCGTCAGGCAGAATTTTTAACGCGCCGCTAACCATTGCCAGCCCTGCGCGAAGTATCGGCACAATTATAAAATCATCAGCCAAAATCTTAGCCTTGCAACGAGTCAAAGGCGTTTCAATTTCAATCTCGCGCAGTGCAAAATCCCGCGCAACTTCATAAGTAAGAAATGCGGCGATTTCTTCAACGGCAGCGCGAAAATCTTTTGAAGGCGTGTCTTTGCGTCGAATCAGCGCCAATTTGTTTTGGATAATCGGGTGTTTAATTTCGTTAATCATCGGCGTAAACTTCCTTAGCCATACCGAACGCCGCCCAAGCTTTTGGCCAGCCGGTATAAAATGCAAGTTGCGTTATAATTTCAACCATTTCAGCCTTAGTCACGTCGTGCTCTTTCGCAAGCGAAATGTGATTTTTCAAAGCGCCCGTGAAAATTCCCGCGCCAATTAACGCCGAAACCGTAACAATGCTCCGATCGTGCAGGGATAAAATATTATTGCGCGTCCAAACTTCGCCGAAAAGAATCTCATCATTATAACGCGCAAAATCCGGTGCAAAATCGCCGAGTCTGTCTTTACCGGCGGTTTGAGGCTGATAAACGCCTTCACTTTCCGGTTCAACATAAGCGTCGCCGCCGTAAACTTCCTTAGCCATAGGAAATACCGCCCAAGCCTTAGGCCAGCCCGCATAAAAGCCCAGTTGCGTGATAATTTCAACCATCTCTGCGCGAGTGACGCCGTTTTTCTTAGCGCTCTCAATGTGATATTTCAGCGAACTGTCCAAAATGCCACTGCCCACAAGCGCAGAAACCGTAACAATGCTCCGGTCGTGCAAAGACAAAATATCATTGCGCGACCACACTTCGCCAAAAAGTATATCGTCATTGTAGCGCGCAAATTCCGGCGCAAATTCGCCCAAAACATTTCTGCCCGCCGTCTGCACAACTTTCACAGGTTTTTTCTCCATAGCCGCCGCCTCCGTCGATACTAAATTTGTTGCCAATAAAAGCCCTGCTGTTAATCCCGCAATTAATTTTTTCACCCGCACCACCTCAAATTTCAGTCAAAAATTCTTCAAACGGCAAACCGTAATTCCACGGCAAATTTAAATTTTCAGCGTGTTCAATGCATTTTGTTACAAAATCCGCCGCTTTACGTACAGCCGCCGTCAAATTTTCGCCATTTAGCAAATCCGCCGCCACTATCGCAAAAAATACATCACCCGTACCGGAACGGTCGCTGCCCAATCTGCGCGAAGTCACAAAGTCAATCCTGCCGCTGTCATAAATAAAATTGATAATGTTCGAGCCGTCGTCAAATTCAAGCGTCACGCCAGTTATAACAACTTTGCCGCCGCGCGTTTTCGCTGCAATATTCGTCGCCATCATCGCCAAATCCGAATCTGAAACTACGCCATTGTTCGGGTATGGAATATTCAAAAGTTCGCAGGCTTCAGTCAAATTCGGCGTGACTAAATCGGCAAATTTTAAAAGGTCGCGCATTTTCACGCACATTTCCCGCGTATACGACGCATAAATTTTCCCGTGATCGCCCATTACCGGATCTATAAAAACCTGCGCGCTAAATTCTTTCAAAAAATCGCTGACAATTTCAATCTGCGCCGCCGAGCCTAAAAATCCCGTAGCAATTCCGTCGAACTCCAAATTATTCAGCCGCCAGCTTTTTATGTAAGCGCTCATTCGGTCAGTATAATCGTCCATAAAATAATTTTGGAAACCGGTATGAACTGACAAAATCGCCGTCGGCAAAGGGCAAACTTGGATTTTCAGCGCAGAAATTATCGGCAATTCCACCGCGATTGAGCAACGCCCAAATCCCGTCATATCGTTAATAAGCGCCAATTTTTTTTGCTTCAATGTTATCACCAGATTTTTATTCGCGCTGAGCCATTCGATTTTTAGCAAGAGCCTCAAATTCGCCGCGCCCAAAATTGACAAAAGGCTCAATCGCAATTCCGCCGCGCACGCTGAAAATACCTTCTACTTCCAGATAGCGCGGATTCAACAATTTAATCAAATCGTCGGCAATTCGATTAACAACGTCCTCGTGGAAAATACCAACGCCGCGAAAACTCGTCAAGTAAAGTTTCAAACTCTTGCTCTCAACAAGTTTTTCGTCGGGAATGTAACGGATTTTAATCGTGGCAAAATCGGGCTGGTGCGTCACCGGACAAACGCAGGTAAATTCATTGCTAGTCAATTTCACGAAATAATTCCTGTCGCTGTTGCGGTTCGGTATCGCCTCTAAAAATTCCGGCGCGTATTCAAAATTATAATCGATTTGTTTGCCTAAATTTTTCAGTTCCATTTGACTGCTCCCTTGAAATTCAGATTTGGGACGGCGTTTAAATCGTACTGCGCGAAATCATTTTTCAGCGATTGATAATAACCGCGACAAGCGATCATAGCAGCGTTGTCAGTGCAGAGAATTTTGCTCGGATAGAAAAATTTCAAGCCGCGTTTTTCGCACGCCTCGCGCAGATTTTTTTCCAATTCAGAATTAGCCGCCACGCCGCCCGCCAGTACAATTTTTTTCATACCAAGATTTTTAGCCGCGTCAAGAGTTTTTTCAATCAGCGAATCGACCACAGCTTTTTGGAAACTCGCCGCCACGTCAGCATTATTCACCGGTTCGCCCTTCATATTCGCCGAATTTAAATAATTCAAAACCGCAGACTTCAAGCCGCTAAAACTAAAATCAAATTCATCAACTTTCGGATGCGGAAAATCAATCGCGTTCGGGTTACCCAATTTCGCGAGTTTATCAATTTGAGGACCGCCAGGGTACGGCAAATCCATTACCCGCGCAATTTTATCGAACGCTTCACCCGCCGCATCGTCGCGCGTTTGTCCGAGCAATTTAAAATCGTTGTAGTCAATCATTTTAGAAACTACCAGCGCTAAAAATGGCGGCTCTAATTCCGGCTCACTCAAGAAATTTGCGAATATGTGTCCTTCCAAATGATTCACTGCGATTAGCGGCACTTTCAACGCGAAGGCTAAAGTTTTTGCCGCCGATACGCCCACCAATAACGCGCCGACTAAACCAGGTCCGTACGTCACGGCGATTTGATTTATTTGTGAAAGTTCGACGCCCGCTTTTCTGATTGATTCGTCGATAACCGGCATTATGTTTAAAATGTGTTTGCGCGAAGCTATTTCCGGTACGACGCCGCCGAATTTTTGATGTAGCGGGATTTGCGTTGATATGACGTTCGACAAAATTTCTCGCCCGTCGCGCAGGACTGCCGCCGCCGTTTCGTCGCAACTGGTTTCTATTCCAAGTGTCAATAATTTTTCCATAACTTCACTCCAAATGAGTATTCCACATGATTAAAGCGTCTTCGCCGTTGTCAACGTAATAGCCTTTGCGCCGACCAACGCTTTTCAGCCCAAAACTTTCGTACAATTTAATCGCCGCCGTATTTGAAGGGCGAACTTCCAAAGTTATCGCCGTAGCGCCGCGCTCTTTACAAATCTTAATCAGTTCGGCAAAAAGTTTCGTGCCAATCCCGCGCCCGCGAAAATTTTCCTCAACAGCCACGCTCATAACTTCCGCCTCATTGAAACTGAGCCACGCGCCCGCATATGCAATGACTTTCCCGTCAAGCTCGCCGACAATGTAAACTGTATTTTCGCGCTGTACCACTTCATAAAAAGTATCGCGCTTCCAGGGCATAGCAAAAGATTTTATTTCAATCTCCGAAACAACGTCGGCATCGGCGGGCATCATTTTTCGGAAAATCAACATTTTAAATCCTCCAAATTTGCGCACATTGTCAAAGCGTCCTCGCCACTCATATAATAGCGTTTCATTCGCCCGACAATTTTAAAACCAAATTTCTGGTAAATGTGCAGGGCAGGGACGTTGCTAACCCGAACTTCAAAAATCATCGAATTAGCGCCGCGCATTTTCGCAATCTTAATCACTTCAAGCAAAAGTTTCTTGCCGATACCGCGCCCTTGATATTCCGGCGCAACCGCTATCGTCATACCTTCCGCCTCGTCGAAAAAAATTTTGATTCCCGCGCACGCAATAATTTTCCCGCCAATTTCGCCAACAATATAATCCGAATTTTCGTCGCGCAGTTCCTCAATAAAAAAATCTTCGTCCCAGCCGTCCTCTTCAAAGCAAATTTCATCCAATTCGGCAACCGCGGGAATATCGGCAAGCGTCATACTGCGAAAAGTTATTTCCGGCGTTGTTCCCATAATTCCTCAGCCTCCGACCGGCGTATGTACAGCGGCTCTAAATCCATTACGTTTGAAATTTCGCCCGCGTCGAGCAAATCTTTTCCGCACAGCGCAACGTTGACTGCGCGAGGCATTCTTGAATTTATCGGCGCTAATTTGACATTCGGCGGCAATTCGACTTTGATTTTGCTTAAAACTTCGCCGCATAAAAAAACTTCACCGTCAATTTGTCCCGCGGCTGTCACAATTTCATCAATCGGTTTGACTTCAATTTTTGTTAAAGGTTTGCCCGCTTTGAATTGCTGAACATACGCGCGATTTTTCTGGGCGTCGAGCATTGGCAGGATTGTTGCCGAATTTGTTGGGAAATGGTAAGAAATTGCCTGCAGGGTTGGGACGCCGATAATTTTTATTTGCCACGCGTAGGCTAAAGATTTCGCCGTTGCCAAGCCGATTCTTAAGCCCGTGAATGAGCCTGGACCTATGCTGACTGCGACCGCGTCAATTCCTTCGACGTTTGCGATTTTCAAAGTTTGTTCGATTTGCGGCAGTAAAGTTTCCGAATGAGTTAAGCGCGCCTCTTGCGAAATTTCGGCTAAAATTTTTTCGTCCGAGATAACCGCCACGCTCGCAACTTTCGTCGCCGCTTCTATTCCTAAAATCTGCAAATTTCCACCTCTAATCGTCACCGCTGACAAAATCTTTCAGCTCATCAATAAATTCAAGGTGCTCTTCACCAACGCAGGAAAAAGTTATCCGCCGCATATTTCGCGAATCTTTCACCCGCTCAATTTTAATCTGTACGTAATTTTCGGGGAGTGCATCGGGAAATTTTTCCGCCCACTCAATAAACACAATCCCCTCTGGAAAATCCGTGTACTCATAAAAACCAATATCTTCAAGTTCATCCTCATTATGCAGGCGGTACAAGTCAAAATGCACAATCGGACAAAAGCCCTCGTAAATGTTCATGAGATTAAAAGTCGGGCTGGTAACTTCGCCCTGCACGCCCAAAGTTCGCGCCATGCTCTGAACAAATAAAGTTTTCCCCGCGCCGAGTCCGCCGTCTAAACAAATTACCGTGCCTTCGCGAACGCGCTGTGCTACTTTCGCCGCCAATTTTACCGTCCCGTATGGGGACTGCGTTATGTGCGTAAACAAAAAATTTGTCACTCCTCGTAAAAATAATTTTCGCTTCAACTGGTTTTATGATAGCCGCATTTAGCCTTATTGTCAATTTAACCAAAAAAATAAAACGCCGCTGAAAAAACTTACGGCGTTGGTCAAAGTCAAAGTTTTCAGCAGTTTCAATCGTGAGCCGTCAATCCAATATGAACAAAGCGCAAATTCCAGCGCCAATACAAAAATTTCGCCCGCGCAAATCGTCAGCCACTCCGAATTAACCGCACTCAAAAAATCATTCAATAACAAATTGCTGATTAAATTTACCGCCGCGAATAAAATTAAATCTTTCGCCCGTCGATAGCCGCACAGAAAAAATATCGGTACTTCGATTAAAATAGTTTCCGCCGCGTAAATCATCAAGTCGCCATTTTTCCAATAAAAAACTCCGGAAACTTCGGGCGCGGAAGATATTTCGACAATCACGCTATCGCCGCCTTGTTGTTAAAAATTTTCCACGCCGACAACAAAATTAAAAATTGAATCACGACCATTGCTTGAACTGCGATTGTAAAATTTCCCTTGAAGAAAACGCCAGGCAGTAAACACCCCGCCGCCAATCCGAACATTAATCCTGGGAAATTTGGATTGCAGGCGTGCAAAAGTCTCAGCGTCAACGGCATCGTCATATTGAATGTCAGCGTCAACAGAATCAGCGGCACGAGTCCTTCAAATTGCAAAGACGCAAAGCCCAGCACGAATATCAGCAGGATTGTATTTTGCCAGCCGATTTTGTCACAGCATACGCCGCCTAAAAATTTTCCCGCCGCAAAAATTATCGGGAACAGCATCACATATTCGGACGAACCGCCGCTGCCGCCAAATCCGCGCATTATTACGCAACTAAGCAAAAGTATCGCGCAGAAAATTATTGGCTCTGAAATTTTTGTTGAAACGGATACTCGCGCAGAACTCGGCGCTCTGAATGTCAGCACGGCTAAAATCGTTAGTACGGCGTACGAGAATAAAAATGTTTGCGCGTCTACAAGCTGATTCAAGCCCAACGCTAAACCTATTGCGCCGCTGGACACGAATAAGCCCAATTCTTTGTAGCCGGTGAATTTTTGTAAAACTATGCTGCCCGCCGTCACATGGAAAAGGCAGTTTCCTATTCCCAAAAAAATTACCTGCGCGAAAATTCCAATCGCAGGCAAAGTTCCGACGCCTAAACTTATCAGCGATAAAATAAACGCCGCGCGTAAAAAATTTGGATGCTTGTCGAGGAAAAATCCCGCCGCCGCTTGCAGTCCGAACGCCAGCAAATTGTACATTCCGAAATAAAAAATTATCGGCTCATAATAAATTTCTCCGACTGCGTAAGCCGCCAGCGCCGCGCCGCAGATTCCATCTACCGTCAAATGTTGCAGCGTGTACAAAAATAAAATTTTATCTGTCATAGCTGACTTCAGCCGTCAATTCGTCGCCGTAGCGGGTAAATTCAATTATGTAATTCATTTGAAGATAACTAGGACGTTGACGCAACTTATTTCCAAAATTCGTGGGCGCGTACTGAATTTCAGTTTCAATTTCGACTCTCAAAGTTTCGGGCGTATCATTTGACAAATCGTCGTAATCGAAAGTTATCAGCGCGGTTTTGCTGTCAAAATTTCCGGTGCCGCCGGTGACATACAAGCCGGATTCGCGATAAATCGAGTACAAATATTTTTGCACATCAGATTTTTTGAGCGAAAGTTTCAGCGTCACTTGATTATTTTCTTCGTCGATGGATTCAACCGATAATTTTATTGGCGCTTGAAAAGCCCTGGGGCGCTCCGGAATTGCAACGTCCGCGTAAACCGTTTGTATTTGCGCCGTGAAAATTAACACCGCCAGCATTAAAAAAAATTTCTTCACCATAATAAATCGCCTCCAAAATTTTCCTGCACATTTCGACACAGCGATAAATACTTCCTGCGCGAATCCAATTTTTAATCAAATTTTAATCTTTGCGAAAGGGTTTTAATTTTTTTCCGCGTATAATATATTTGTGAATGACTTGTTTTTTTGTTTAACGAAAGGGTGTGCACAATATGAAAGAAATTGCGAAAAAAATTTTAGTGGCGTTTATGCTAATGGCGGTGACATGCTGCTATTCGATTTCGGCGGAGGCGGCTAAAAAACGTGTGGCAGTTTTGCCGCTGGAAAATGTTTCCGGATTCAGTGCTGAAAATGTTGCCGAAATTATGGCTGAAGAATTGACTGCAGCGTTGTTAAACAGTCAGCGGTACACGGTTATTGAGCGCAACCAAATTGCCGCGATTTTGCGCGAGCAAGGTTTTCAAAATATTTCAGCCAATCCGAATAGCGCGGTTGAACTTGGAAAATTAGCTGGAGCTGATTATTCTGTTATCGGCAAAGTTACATTGGCGACAGTTGTCCAAAATTCATTGAATGTTTTTGTCGATGTTGCAGACCCTAACAAGGGCAAAGTTTCAGTTGATATTCGCTTTGTTGATAACGAAACCGGCGAAATTATTTTTGCCAAGACTTTTGAGGGTAGCAAGAGCGGTACAAATGCCGCGGTTTGTATACACGGCGCTTGCAGAGATGCGGCAGAAAAATTTCTTGACGAATTGAAAAAAAATATTATTGGGCGCATAGCTGAAGTTGCCGATAAAGAAGTCTACATTGATTTAGGCGCGGAAAGCGGACTTCG
Organism: uncultured Selenomonadaceae bacterium; assembly: GCA_905234705.1. Taxonomy (GTDB): domain Bacteria; phylum Bacillota; class Negativicutes; order Selenomonadales; family Selenomonadaceae; genus Quinella. The sequence goes on from CAJOIB010000010.1 coordinate 42,692, forward strand.
CAAGGGCGATACTTTGCTTGTTGTTCGTGAAACAGATCCTATCATCATTAATGACAAAGTTGTCGGTATGAAAACTATTCCGATTGGCAAAGTGAAAGTTACCGAAGTCAACGCCGAATATTCCGTTTGCAAAATTGATAAAGTCGAAAAGGGCAACAGCATTCGCAAGGGCGACGTTGTAAAGAGGGGCTGATAACGTGAAAAAATTTGCGCTATTAATCTTAGCTTTGATAATTTTGACGTCAACTGCGCTGGCAAAAAACGTCACAGTAACCGGAATGGGCGCAACTCCCACTGACGCGGAAAATGACGCGCTCCGATTGGCTGTAGAAAAAACTTTGGGCGTACTGGTAGATTCTGAAACTTTAACCGAAAATGCCGCCGTAGTTCGTGACAAAATTTATACTCAATCGCGCGGATTCGTCACCGATTACAAAGTTACAAATCGTCAGCAAGTTCAAGGCGTTTGGGAAGTTACAATCGACGCCGTTGTTGACGACCAGCCAAATTCTAAATTGATGAATGAATTGACGCGGCTTGGGATTATCGACAATCAGCTCAGAAATCCGAAAATTGCCGTGTACATTCCCGAACATCATATTCAGTACCGGATACCCGATCCTGCGGGCGAAACTGCCGTTGTGAAGGCGCTAATTGCGGCGGGTTTTTCAAATGTGACTGAAGTTGGTTCGCGCTTGAATATTTCTAATCCGTTGAAAATGACTGCCGCTGAAATGACGCAAGCCGCTAATCAACTTGGCGTGGACATTATGATTGTTGGCGAAGCTTTTAGTGAAGGCGTTGGAGATCCGGCTCAATGGGCGCCTGGGCGTCAAAGTTCCGGTATGAGAGCGTGTCGTGCGCGCGTCGAAGCTAAAATGTTTATCGTGAAAACTGGACAGATTATCGCGGCTGACGGCAAATTTGCGTCCGGCGTCGACAATTCCGAATCCATTGCATCTAAAAAGGCGCTGGCGAATGCCGGTCAGCAGATGGGCGAATATTTTGTTGAGCAGATAACTGGTCTTTATACCAGCCGCCAGGGAATTGAAATTATCGTTATCGGCGCGGCTTTTCAGAAAATTAATCAAGTTCAGCAAGCTATTGGAAATGTGCGCGGCGTGAAAAGTTGCAACCTTTCTAAATATGAGAATGGCAAAGCGATTTTCAGCGTTATGTACAGCGGTTCGCCGCAAAATCTTTTCAATGAGATTCAAGCCGCCACTGACGCCGATTTAGTTTTGAAGTCGCTCGATTATAACACGCTCACAATCCAGGTTCGATAAAATTTTAATGCGCCGTTAATTTTTCTCAAATGTTTTTCAAAGAATCGCGCAGTAAACTTTGCCCAAACTTAAGGAGTTGATAACAATGAAATTTAAAACATTAGCATTAACGGCGGTAACTTGCGTAGCGTCGATTTTTGGAACGAGTATGACGGCGGCGTTTGCCTCACCGATTTATGATTTAAATTCTCCAGCGCAAATTGAGACGCAGGAATTAAGTAAATCCGTGCGAAACCGCAACACGATAATTGGCGCGGTTGCCGGAGCGGTTGCCATTGCGGCTATTGCCAATCACAACAATAAGAAAAATTACGACGAAGATAAATACAACGACCGCGACCGTTATAATGAGCGCGACCGTTATGACGACAGAAACAATCGCAACGACCGCAATACTCGCAGTGAAGATTACCAAAACAGGAACAGCGGCAACAGAAATGCTCCGCCGCCTCCGCCTATGCCTAGTCGCAGATAAAAAATTTCCAGCCGGTAAAGTAAACCGGCTTTTTTTATTTGGCAGGTTAAAAATTATTCGCGTCGAAATTATCAGCAAATCGTTATAGGAGATGAATTTTATGGCTGACAAAAATTTAAACTGGGCTGTGCTGGGCGTTGGCGTTATCGCTAATGAGATGGCTCAAGCTCTTCAGAAAATGGGGCGGCGGCTTTATTCCGTTGGCAATCGCACGCACGAAAAAGCTGTTACTTTCGCTGAAAAATACGGCGTTCAAAAAGTTTATGACAAAATCGACGATATTTTCACCGATGAAAACGTCGATATCGTTTACATTACCAGCCCGCACAATACGCACTTTCAATTTATGAAACAGGCGCTTGACAACGGCAAAAATATTTTCGTGGAAAAATCTATCACGCTCAACAGCCGCGAACTCGACGAAATGATTGCTCTTGCCAAGTCTAAAAATTTGATTTTGGCTGAGGCTATGACGATTTGGCACATGCCGCTTTATAAGGAATTGTGGCGGATTATCAAGGACGGCGAATTGGGCAAGGTTCAGATTATCACGATGAATTTTGGCAGTTTCAAGGAATACAATATGAGCAACCGCTTTTTCAATATGAATTTGGCGGGCGGCGCGCTGTTGGACATTGGCGTTTATGCGCTGTCGGTCGTGCGCAGTTTTATGGACAAAAAGCCTACCGAAATTCTCAGCCAATGGAAACCTTCACCAACCGGCTCGGACGAACAAGCTACTATTTTGCTGAAAAATTCTCTTGGTCAAATGGCAACCGCGGCGTTGTCAATGCACTCTAAACAGCCCAAGCGCGCCATTATCAGCTGTGAGAAGGGCTATATCGAGATTATGGAATATCCTCGCGCAGATAAGGCTACAATCGTTGACGCGGAAACTGGCAAGACGCGCGAAATTTCCAGCGGCGCTCGTGCCAATGCGCTTTTTTACGAAATGAGCGATATGGAAAATGCGGTTTTAACCGGCGACGCTTCGGCTATGAAACTCGAATTTACCAAAGACGTTATGGACATTATGACGGCGCTCAGAAAAAATTGGAATTTAAAATATCCGCGCGAAGAATGGTGAAAATATTTGGCAACGAGTAAATTAAATCGGGGGCTGAAAAATCGGCACTTACAAATGATCGCGCTTGGTACGGCGGTTGGCACGGGTTTATTTTATGGCTCGACTTCGACGATAGCGCTTGCTGGTCCGGCGGTTTCGCTGAGTTATTTAATTGGCGGAATAATAATTTTTCTGATAGTGCGAATGTTGGGCGAGATGTCGGTTGAAGAGCCGGTTTCGGGTTCATTCAGCTATTACGCGGGAAAATATTGGGGCAAATTCCCAGGATTTTTAGCGGGCTGGAACTATTGGTTTTTGTACATAATTGTAAGCATGGCGGAGTTGACGGCGGTTGGAATTTATTTGCAATATTGGTTTCCGGATTTGCCGCAATGGGTCGGTGCGTTGATTTGCTTAATCATAATCACGGCGATAAATTTAATCACGGTCAGCGCGTATGGCGAAATAGAATTTTGGATGGCGCTGATAAAAATCTCGGCGATAATCTTTATGATAATTTTGGGAACGTACTTAATATTGACGGACGCGCGCCCATTTCCCGACAACTTCAGTAATTTGTGGGTGCACGGTGGATTTTTCCCGCACGGTATTTGGGGAATGATGATATCGATTGTGCCGGTGCTTTTTAGTTTTGGCGGAATTGAATTAATCGGGATAACGGCGGGAGAGACTGAAAATCCGGAAAAGACGATACCGCGGGCGATTAACCAAGTCATTTACAGGATTTTGATTTTTTATGTAGGTACAATGCTGGTATTGATGACGCTGTGGCCGTGGGACGAAGTTGGGACACAAGCCAGCCCATTTGTACAGATTTTTGAAAATGTTGGAGTGCAAACGGCGGCGAATATTTTAAATTTCGTGGTATTGACGGCGGCGGTCTCGGTTTACAATTCGGCGATTTATTCAAATTCGAGAATGCTGTTTAGTTTAGCGGAAAATTCCTCAGCGCCGAAATTTTTAACAAAACTGTCAAGTAACCGCGTGCCTGTCAATGGAATTTTGATTTCGTCTGGGATAACGTTATTGGCGGTTATACTCAATTACATATTCCCAGGGCAAATTTTTATGTATTTGCTGTCAATCGTGACTGGCGCGGTAGTTATCAGCTGGGCAATGATTGTTTTGACGCATTTAAAATTCCGCGCGCGTTGCACACGTACACCCAAATTCAAGGCGCTGTTTTTCCCGTTCGCAAATTATTTGTGTCTGGCTTTTTTGGCGGGCGTGATAATTTTAATGACGACCATGGAAGAAATGCGGCTAGCAGTTATTATGATGCCAATCTGGCTCGGCGCGATCTGGTTGTTCTATAAATCTAAAAAATAATACGGCATTTCTTTACTTTTTAAAAAAAGAAAGAAACGCCTAGCAAAGAAAGAAAAACTTCCGCGCTACAGTCACATCACGTGACTGGCGCGCGGCGAGCGCCCGTCCTTGGGCGCTCTTTTTTTTGGTTATAGTTCGATGATAGAGTCAGCAAATTCCATAACCGCGGCTCGGTGCGTTGCTATTACAATCGTCCTGCGCGAAGAATATTTTTTCAGCACAGTTAAAACTTTCAATTCGGTTTCGGCGTCCAAATTAGCCGTCGGTTCGTCCAACAAAATCACCGGCGAATCCTTCAACAGCGCGCGTACCAACCCCAGCCGTTGCAACTGCCCGCGGCTTATTTTTTGTACTGAAGACAATTCTAAATTCAAATCCAGCGCGGCGAGCAATTCCGGCAATTTCGCCGTATCCAACAGATTGAACATTGAAAAGTTTTCCGCCAGCGTTGCGTCGAACAAATGTGGATCTTGCGGTAAATACGCGATTTTTGAAAACAATGACGCGCGTTGCATTTTGGAAGTCGGCAATTCGCTAAAAAATATTTCGCCGCTCGTTGGTAAAATTAGCCCCGCCAATAATTTTAACAGCGTCGATTTGCCACTGCCAGATTCGCCGGTTATCGCCGTGATTTTTCCCGCCGCGATTTTCAAATTTATTTCGCGCAGTGCCGCAACTTTTTTCAACGGGTATGTGTAACTGACATTTTCTAACAAAATTTCGGGCGGCAGTTTCAATTTCTCAATTCCGGCAACTTTAATCGGCGCATTCACTAAAAATTTTTCGATCCGCTCAAGCGCCAATTTCGCCGAAATTACCACGTGGAACATCACGCCCAATTTTCTCACCGGTGCAAAAAATTCTGGCGCAATTAACAGCAAAAACAGCGCCGCCTCAAATTCCACCGCGCCCGCCAATAATCTTAGCCCCAATGTCACCGCGACCAGCGCAATCGCCAGCGTCGTTATCAATTCCAGCGCAAACGATGACACGAACGCCAATTTTAAAACTTCGAGCGTTGCGGCTGATGATTTTTCTGATGTCGATTTTAATTTGCCAGCCGCCGCGTCGATTCGCCCGAATATTTTTAAAGTTGTTACCGCTGATAAAATTTCTTTGAAATCGCCGTTTAATTTTTGCAATTCCGCCCATGCACGCGCGTTTCGTTCAGCCGTCGCTTTGCCGATTAAAAATAACAACAGCGGCGCGACCGGCAGCGTCACCAACAAAATTACCGCCGTCAGCCAATCTTCGACCAGCGCGCCAATTAAAAATATCGGCAACAAAATTACCGCCGCGGCTACATTCGGCAAGACTTTTACAAAAAATTCGTCAAGCGCCTGTGTCGTGTCGAATGTCAGCGTTAAAATTTCGCCGCTAGAGATTTCGCGGTTGAAAATTTCGGTGTGCAATTTTTTTCGGATTGAAATTTGGAACGCCGCCGACAACTTTAAAAATTTTTTCGCGCAGATATTCAAAACTAACAGCCGCATTGAAAAAATTATCAGCCACGCGATTAAAAATTCTGTCGCCGCCGCGTCCAAGAATCGCACTAAAAAATGCGCCGCCAATAAAATTAATACGCCTTCGCAGATTTTGCAGATTGAAATTTCGACGAGGGCTTTTTTATTTTCGCGCAGGAATAATTTCAGCGTGACAAATCAACTCTTTTCTGAAAATTATAGCACGCGCGCAAATACCTTGCCAAAGGAAATTTTTGGTGATACAATTTCGGCAAAAAATTAAGGTGGGAGCGCAATGGTACGGGAATTTGCACGGGCGAAAATCAATCTGACATTGGACATACTCGGCACTCGCGCCGACGGCTTTCACGAAGTCGAAATGATTATGCAGACGCTTGAATTGGCTGATATTGTCGAACTTGAGAAAAATTCTGCTATCGAATTGAAAATCAGCGGCAATGATTCACTGCCTGCCGACGAAAATAATTTAGCTTATCGAGCGGCGGCGGCGGTTCAAAAATTTTGCGGAAAAAATTTCGGCGTCAATATCAATTTACAGAAAAAAATTCCAATGGCGGCGGGCTTAGCGGGCGGCTCTGCTGATGCGGCGGCTGTTATTCGCGGGCTCAATCGGCTTTACGATTTGAATTTGAGCGCTGAAAAAATGTGCGAAATTGGCGCGACGATTGGTTCTGACATTCCATTTTGCATAATCGGCGGCACTTGTCTTGCCAAAGGGCGCGGCGAAATTTTGACGCCGTTACCTGCGCTGAAAAATTTTAGTGTTGTGCTGATTAAACCGCGTGGCGAAATTTCCACTGCCTGGGCTTATAAAAATTACGATGAAAATCCTGCCGCTAATCACATACCGACGCTGGCGATTATTGAAATGTTGCGCGCCGGAGATTACGGTTCGGCTTTTAAAAATTTTGCTAATGTGCTTGAAGCGGTCGCGGCGAAAAAAATTCCTGCGATTGAGACGTACAAAAAATTTTTGCTTGAAAGCGGCGTTGACGTGGCTTTAATGAGCGGCAGTGGTCCAACGATTTTTGCGCTGACGGACGAATTGACTGCTGAAAAAATTGGGGCGAATTTTGACGGCAACGCGCAGATTTTTATCACTAAGACAAGGAATGATTGACATGGCGAAATTACAGCCGATAAATTTAGATACATATCAGCCGCTGCGCGAAGTGGTTTGCGAGGCGCTGCGCGACGCGATACGCAAGGGCATTTTAGAGCCAGGCGAGCGTTTAATGGAAGTACAGCTTGCGGACGAACTTGGAATAAGCCGAACGCCGGTACGCGAGGCGATTCGCAAACTTGAGCAGGAAGGCTACGTTATAATGATGCCGCGGCGCGGAACTTACGTTTCGGACATTTCGACTAATGACGTTAAAGAAATTTTTGAAATTCGGTCGGCGCTTGAATCGCTTGCAACTGGTTTAGCCGCGCGCAGGATTGAGCCGGACGAACTTGAAACTTTGCAAAATCTTCTTGTCGAAATTGAAGGCTACATTAAGAAAAACGACATCGAAAAAATTGTTGAGACCGATATAAAATTTCACGGCTTGCTGTACCAGGTTAGCCGGAATGAGCGGCTCGTCAACATTATTAATAATCTCAAAGAACAGTTGGCGCGTTTTCGTACGCTGTCAATGTCATATCCTGGGCGTTTGCAGGAAACTTTAGAGGAACATTCCGATATGGTTGAAGCAATTGCCAATGGCGACGTAAGCGCGGCGCGTGACGCTGCTGAACATCACATGGAACGCGCCGAAAAAACTTTGCTTAAGGCTATGCGCAAAATTCGAGATAAAAACAAATCGGGGGAATAGTAAATTGGAGACAATAATCTTAGCGGCGGGCAAGGGCACGCGAATGAAAAGCAAATTGCCGAAAGTCTTGCACAAAGTAGCGGGCAAGCCGATGTTACAGCACGTAATAGACGCGGCGAAATCTGCGGGCTCAACGCGTGAAGTGGTTGTAATCGGTTCGGGCGCTGAATTGGTCGAGCAAAAAATTTCGGGCGTAGAATTTGTTTTGCAGGCGGAACAGCTCGGCACAGGGCACGCGGTTTTGTGCGCCAAAGAAAAATTTGCAGGCGCGGACGATACAATTATGGTACTTTGCGGAGATACGCCGCTCTTTACCGGCGAATTGCTCAAAAAATTTGTCGACGCCCATATAAAAGCAAAAGCCGCCGCTACAGTTTTAACCGCTGAAGTTCCCGACGCTACCGGCTACGGCAGGATTATTCGCGAAGATGACGGCACTTTTAGAAAAATCGTCGAACATAAGGACGCTAACAGCTACGAGCGCCAAATCCGCGAAGTCAACGCCGGTATTTATTGTTTCGACGCTGAAAAACTTTTCGACGCTCTTACCAATGTTAAAAATGAAAATGCGCAGGGCGAATATTACCTGCCCGATGTGCTGACGATTTTAAAAAGCAACGGCGAAAAAATTAACGCGGTTTTCACTGAAGATTATAATCAGACGCTGGGAATAAATTCTCGCGCGCAGCTTGCCGAGGCGGATAAAATTATGCGTCAACGCAAAAATCTTGAGTTGATGGACAGCGGCGTTACGATTATCGACCCCGCCACGACTTTTATTGACGCGGCAGTTGAGATTGGCGTTGACACGATTATTTATCCGAATACGTATCTTGAGGGCAACACGAAAATTGGCGAATCCTGCGCGATAGGTCCAAATGCGCGGCTTGCTGATATGATTGTTGGCGATAATGTTCAGGCGCAATTTTGCTACTGCCACGAAGCCGAAATTGGCGATGGCGTGATTCTTGGTCCGTATGTTCACATTCGCCCAAATACTAAAATCAGCAATAAAGTTAAAATTGGCAACTTTGTCGAAGTGAAAAATTCAAATATCGGCGAAGGCTCGAAACTGCCGCATTTGCAATACATTGGCGATTGCGATATGGGCGGCGGCTGTAATATCGGCTGCGGCGCTATCACGGTTAATTATGACGGCAAGAAAAAATTCCGCACGACGATTGGCGATAATGTTTTTGTTGGTTGCAATTCAAATTTGGTTGCGCCGGTGACATTGGAAAATGGCGCGTATGTCGCCGCCGGTTCGACCATTACTAAAAATGTTCCGGCTGATAATCTTGCTATTGCGCGCGCGCGTCAAACTAATCTCGAAGGTTGGAATGACAAGCGCAAATAATAAATTCAATAAAATGTATTGGCAATGGGGGAATTTAACGAAATGGAAAATAACAGCGTCAACACGAGCAATCTTTGTTTGATGACGGGAAATGCTAATCCGGAATTGGCGAAAAAAATTGCCGACCATATCGGCGTGGATTTGTTTAATACTTTCGTCGGACGCTTCAACAACGGCGAGACGCAGGTTATGATTGGCGACAGTATTCGCGGCAAGGATATTTTTATTGTTCAGCCGACTTCTCAACCTGTCAATGACAATTTAATGGATTTGCTGATAATGGCGGATGCCTGCAAACGCGCTTCTGCTCATAGTATCACGGCGGTTGTTCCCTATTACGCCTACGCACGCCAGGACAGAAAGACTCGCGGGCGCGAGCCTATTTCCGCTAAACTTGTTGCGAATTTGATGGTTGCCGCCGGTATGACGCGCGTTATCACGGTTGATTTGCACGCGGGGCAGATTCAAGGCTTTTTCGATATTCCTGTGGATCATTTATTGGGCGCGCCGGTTTTCGCTGATTATTTTAACGGGCATGATTTTGGCGGCGAATTGGTTGTAGTTTCGCCGGATTTGGGCGGCGTCACTCGCGCGCGCGTTTTGGCTGATTTTCTGAAAGCTCCCATTGCGATTATTGAGAAGCGGCGTCCGCGTCCTGGCGAAGCTGAAGTTATGAATATTATTGGCGACGTGCAAGGCAAAATCGCGCTTATGATTGACGATATTGTTGACACGGCGGGCAGTTTGTGCGAAGGCGCTAAGGCTTTGAAACGTTTGGGCGCAAAATCTGTATTGGCGGCTTGCTCTCACGCTGTACTCAGTAAAAACGCTGTTGAAAAAATTAACAACTCTGACATTGAAAAGCTTGTTATAACCGATACAATAATGTTGCCGCCGGAAAAGCAATCTGAAAAATTTGTCGTGTTGTCAATGGCAAAATCAATTGGCGACGTAATTATGAGGATTCAAGCGCGACGCTCAGTCAGCCAGCTCTTTAGATAGGGATTAGGTTTTAGTGGTTAGGGGTTAGTGACTATACCCTAAAAGCGGCATGCAATGTGCCGCTTATTTTAATAGGAGGGATAATTTTGTTAACGTTTTTAATGGTATTAGACGGAATAATTTCAGTAGCGTTAATTGCGTCGGTATTGGGGCAGGAAGCAAAATCCGGCGGAATGGGCGGCATGGACGGCGGCTCGGATGCGGTATTTTCGAGCCAGGCGCGCGGTATGGATGCATTTTTGGCGCGTGTCACGGTAATTTTGGCGATACTTTTCGCCGTGATAACGATTGTAATTGCGCGGATGGTTTCTTGAAATGATTATCGAAGGCGCGGAGTCATTTTTCTTAAAGGGCAATTCCGCTGGCGTTTTATTAATTCACGGATTCACGGGTTCGCCCGCCGAAATGTTATTGCTCGGTGAATTTTTAAATCGCGCAGGTTTTACGGTTTTGGGCGTTAGATTGGAGGGGCACGGCACGAACGAATTGAACTTAATGAAAACTACAAATGAAGATTGGTTTAATTCGGTGCTGGACGGCTACAAAATGCTCAGTGGATTTTGCGAAAAAGTTTTTGTCGCGGGTTTTTCTATGGGCGGGCTGTTGACGCTGAAATTGGCGGCGATTTGCGGCGTCGAAAAAATTGTAACTTTATCCGCGCCGATTTTTATAAATGACGAATGGCACTTAAAAGATTTACCGCCGCGCAGTGAATGTAAAGATTTTTGCGTGATTTGCCCGCGCCGCAGATTAAAAAATGTTCCGCCTGCCGTCAATAAAGTTTATCGGCGAATGCCCTATGTCAGCGTTCACGAACTGGTTAATCTTTTGGAAGAAGTGAAAATAATTTTGCCGCGAATAACCGCGCCGATTTTGATAATGCACGGCGACGCAGATCATACCGCTCAACCCGCCAGCGCCGATTTCATTGAAAAAAATATCAGCTCAACCTTTGTAAAAAAAATTATTGTGCCGAATTGCGGACACCTTTTGCCGCTGACTGACAGCCGAGAATTTGTCTTTGAGGAAGTTTTAAAATTTTTAGTATGCTGAATTTTGCGGGCGGCGGCTTGATTTGATAATAATTTTGGTAATGACGGCAAGCTTGGGCAAAGGCTGTATATTTTCCTGCGTGTCAGTAGGAATTTTTCAAGGCGCGATAACGATATTTGCGGGATTTTTAGAGCCGTTTGTAACAGAAATTGCGCTGAAAAATTTATCGTGCGTGGGCAATGCGCTGATTTTCGGCGTGGGAGTAAATTTAATGTTCGGCAATAAAATTCGCGTGGCAAATTTGCTGCCGGCGTTGATTATTGCGGTTTTATGGGAGTGAAGATTATGGCGTTTAGCAGTGACGATTATTGTTTTGCATGCGGTGAAAAAAATCCGATTGGCTTGCATTTGAAATTCGAGCCGGAAGGCGATAAATACGTTGCGAAAAAAATAATTGCGCGCGAATATGAAGGCTATGCAAATGTGGTACACGGCGGCATTTTAACAACGATGCTTGACGAGGCGATGGGAAATTACGTGCAGGAAAAATATCACGAACAGGCAATGACGGCTAGATTAGAAATACGTTACCACGTGCCGACGCCGATTGAGCAGGAATTAAAAATTTCGGCGTGGCAGGATTCAAAGAAACTAAATATAATCACGATGAAAGCGCAAATTCAAACGGCAGATGAAGTTGTGACGGCGGAAGCGACGGCTAAATTTGCGTTGGTGTCCTTGAAATGAGCCAGCAGGAAATTTCTAAGGGCGATATTGTTATTGGCAGAGTTCACGGCGTCAAGAAAAAATTTTGGGTGAAAGTTAGCGGCGCTGATTTAAAAATTCCGATAAAGCGCGTGGCGGGCGACAGTGAGCAGCTTAAAAATTGGCGCGCCAATAAAACAAAAGTTGCGGTAAAAATCCTGTCTGCCAAAAATTTTTATGGCGAAATTATTGGGACTGTGCAATCGGCGGACATTGCGGACGTTATTAAAAGTCACGGCGTGGTTGAAGAATTTCCGGCGAATGTTCGAGCGGCGGCGGCTTTGATTGGCGAAAATCCGAGCGCGGCTGAAATTTCCAAGCGAATTGACAGGCGCACGTTGCCGATTGTGACGATTGACGGCGAAGACGCGAAAGATTTGGACGACGGCGTTTTTGCTGAAAAAATTACTACCGGTTATTTTTTGGGCGTGTACATTGCCGATGTTAGCTATTACGTGCGGGCGAATACTCCGCTGGATCGTGAAGCCTTCGAGCGCGGCACGAGCATTTATCCGGTTGATAGAGTTGTGCCGATGTTGCCCAAAGAATTGTCCAATGGCATTTGCAGTTTGAATGCGGGCGTTGAGCGGCTTGCTATGGCGTGCGAAATGTTTTTAGATTTTAGCGGGAAAGTTACCAGCTACAAAATTTTTCCAACGGTGATTAAAGTTTTTCGGCGGCTGAATTATACGCAGGTTAATAATTTTTTTAATGGCGCGGAAGATTTGAAGTCCTGCGCGAAGAATTTAAATGCGTTGCTGGAAGTTTACAAACTGCGGAAAAAGATTCGCGAGGAACGCGGCGCAATTGATTTTGAAATTCCCGAAATTAAAATTATTCTTGACGAAAGCGGCGCGCCGATTGAATTGACGAAAAAAATTAATGGCTTGGCGGAAAATCTGATTGAAGAATGTATGCTTGCCGCGAATGAAACCGTTGCTGAGCACACGATTAAAAATAAAATTCCGAGCCTGTACCGCGTGCACGAATTGCCGAGCGCTGAAAAAGTTAATACATTTAATCAGTTGCTGGTGCATTTTAATTTGCACATCAGCAAGAATGAGCCGCGCGCTTTTCAAAAAGTTCTCGCGCAGGTTAAAGGCACGCCTGCTGAAAAAGTTATTTCCAGTTTTGCGTTGCGCACGATGCAACAGGCGCGGTATTCGCCGGAAAATCTTGGGCATTTTGGATTGGCGGCGGAATTTTACACGCATTTTACATCGCCGATTCGCCGGTATCCAGATTTGATTGTTCATCGAATGTTGCGCGCAAAGCCCGATAAAATTGCTAAATTGGCGCGGCGGCTTGAGGAAATTTCAATACAATCTTCGGAGCGGGAACGTCGCGCAGTGGAAATTGAGCGTGAGGCTGTCGATTTGAAAAGTGCTGAATATATGCAGCGGTTTATCGGTAAAAATTTTGACGCGGTGATTTGTAGCGTGGCGAGTTTTGGATTTTTCGTCGAATTGGACAGCGGCGTTGACGGGCTTGTGCGGGCGGCGAGCCTAAAGGACGATTATTATGGTTATGTGGATTCGGAATTTGCGCTGATTGGCGTTCGTACCGGCAAAACTTTTCGGCTTGGTGACAAAGTTAGAGTGAGATTGACTGAAGCGAATGTTGAATTGCGGCGGCTAACTTTTGAATTGGTTAACGGCGTCGTTGCGGAAGATTTAATTGCGGAGGTTTGAATTGGAAAAGGCGAAAAAATTATTGGCGAAAGGCGAGCCGCTAGAGGCGCTTGACAGATTGAAAAAATTGCTGAAAACTGTTGACAAAGATAAAATTTGGCGCGTGCACGAATTGATTGGTGCGGCGTTCCACGATTTGGCGGACGCTGAAGGTGCGGCTCAAGCTTATTACAACGCGGCGAAGGCTGATACGATTTTGAGAAATCAGCGGACGCATTGGTCGAATTATTTATTTGCTCTACATTATTTGCCGCTGGCTAACGCGGAAATTTTGTATGACGCTGCGAAAGTTTATAATTCGCTGTACCGCGACGTTGAGCGGCTGAAATTGAATCCGCGTACTTCTAAAAAAATTCACGTGGCTTATATTGCGCCGCATTTTTTAGATTCGTCGAGCGCGCGCTTTTACGAAAGTCTGTTGACTGATTATAACCGCAAGAAATTTTTTGTAACTGCGTGGAGTTTGGACAATCGCGCAGATGATTTCACTGAAAAAATTAAGCAGAGCGTTGACGGATATTTTGACATTTCGGAAACCAGTTTTGAAGAGGCGGCTGAACAAATTCGGGACGCGGGCGCGGATATTCTGTTTGATTTGGGCGGGCATACTGAAGGCGGCGTTACGTTGCAGGTGGCGGCTTATAAACCTGCGCGAGTTCAAATTTCCGGCATTGGCTATTTCGACACCACGGGGCTTGACGCTATGGATTATTTTTTGACTGATAAATTTCTCGCTAAATCGCAAACCAAATTCACCGAGAAACTTTTGATAATCGACAGCGCCTTTGCTCTTACGCCGAATCAGAAAATGATTGACGCCAAAAATAATCTTGATCGCAAACCGCACATGACTTTTAATTACGGTTGTCTTGGCAATTTTATGAAAATCGACGACACGTATATTCAAGTTATGCAGATGTTTTTGGAAGAAGACCCTGGAAACAGATTTATTTTACGCGATACGACGCCGCTTGAGAGCCGCCGCCAAAATTTAATTAAGAGAATGAAATTGGCGAAAGTACCGATGTCTCAAGTTGAAGTTCGGGTTGGCGCGGATGATTTTTTCAGCGATTACGCCGAACTTGATATTATTTTGGACACGCAGCCCTACGCCGGCGGTTTTATGAATGCGCTGGCGTTGTATATGGGCGTCAATGTTTCCACTTTGGCGGAAGATTTATATCACAGTCGGCTTGGCGCGGATATTCTGACGCAGTCTGAAAAGGGCAAACTTCTTGATACGAAAAATTTTGTGCGGCGCGTTTATCGGAAATTCGCTGAGGTTATGGAAAATGTTTGAGCTGTTAAAATTAGTGCCGCCGAATTATTCAAGCGACGTGGCGGTATTAATTTTTGATTCGACTAAATTTTTACCGTCACTGCGCGAATTAATGCCAAATGCGCGAATAGCCTTGCTGACTTCGGAGCAAACGCCAAAACTTTTATCAGTGTGCAAAAAATTCCGCGCCGATATATTCACCAGTTTGCCGACCGAGCCAAAAATTTTCGACGTGATAATCGCCGAGGAAGTTTTAACCTTCGCGCAGGATTTTTATCGAACGTTACTTGAAATAAATCACCTGCTTAAAGATTCGGGCTTTTTGTTGACGCAATTTTTAAACGTGCGATTTGTGGGCGTATTGGAAAATTTGAGGCGCGGCGAATTTTCCACTCACGAAAAAAGATTCTGGGCGAAATGGGATGTTGTTAAAATTTTGAACGATGCCACGTACAAGGAAATTAGATTTTTACCAGGCGAGCGCGCGGAAATTTCGGCGACGGATTGGGAAAATTTTGGTTTCGACAATTTCAGCGACGATTTGACTACAAAAATTTGGTTGGTAAAAGCGTGCAAATGTACCGCGGAAGTTGCGGCGCTCAAAGATTTATACACGCCAGAAATTCGCGCAGAATTGGCGCGGCTATTGCACAGAATTGAATATGACATTGACGCGGAAAAAAATTTGCAGGCGCTGATTGAATTGGTGCAGCGCGAAAATATTTTTGCCGATTATTTAACAGACTTCACCGAACAAACGGTAATTCACCCATTAAAACAAAAATTTATACTGCAGGCAGTCATTGACAAATAGGTTTCATTTGCGATAGAGTTAATAAAAATTTCCGCTGTTAAGGAGTGGGTGTAAATGAGTGGATTATCCCTGACCAAAAAATTAATCGCATCTTTCGGAACGGTTTTCCTGTTAGTATCCTGTTTTGGTTTATTTATACTTTACTCGTTTAATAGCTTGAGCGGCGAACGCTCCAACGTGCGTGATTGGCTTGATTCTAACGTCACCGTCAATACGCTAACCAAAGATATTTCCAAGGCTCAGAGAATGGTTTATTTCACAATCGCCACAATTGGCACGCCTAATCAATCCAGATGGACTACTGAACGCGACCAAATTATTAGCAGTGTTGATTCCGGTTTTACGAAATACCAGAAAATTTTAGACGATAGCGTTTACGACGACGAGGCGGAAAAGCAACACGATCAATCCGTTCTTGATAATGAAGTAAATCTTTGGCGCAATTATAAGGAAAAACTTAATAACCTTAATCAAATAATCGCAACCGGCGACCGCGCGGCAAGTTTCGCGTACATGGATAACGAAGTTGATTCGGCGTACGATGGAATTACTGACGCTATCGAAGCTGATTTTATTGAATGTGCGAAGGGCTTGGAAAATGCGGTTGATGTTTCTGAAAAAACTTTTGAGGATTTTGAAACGCTCGTTCATATTATGGGGCTGATAGTTGCGGCAATTTTGGTAATGGTCATTGTGATTTTATACTTTTTGGTTAGGGACATTCGGCATTCGGTTGAGCAAATTGTCACGGTTACTGAAAAGGCGTCGCAGGGCGATTTTTCGCACGATATTAAAACCGACGCCACCGACGAATTTGGAACTATCGCCGCGCAATTTAATTCGGTTATTCACAATATGCGCGAAATTATCGGCGATGTGCAAAACGCGGCTACACAAGTTGCTGAGAGCTCTGAAAAAATGCAGGAGAATGTTAATAAAACCGGCGATTTGATTCAAGGCGTTGCAATGTCAGTAACAGCGGCGACCGATAACGCTTCCGCTCAAAAAGAATCTCTTGCTGAAACTGAAACCCGTATTAAAAATATGGAGCAAAACATTGAAAAATCTATTTCGGCAATGTCAATCGGTTTGGACAGCGTTAAGAAAACTTTGGAACACGCGGCGCTTGGTAACGATATGGCGAATGCGACGGTTAAGCAAATGCACGAAATAGCGGCGTCCGTCGAAAATTCTGCTAAGATTGTGCAGGAACTCGGTGAAAATTCCAAAGAAATTGGCTCGATTGTCGAAGTTATTTCCGGCATCGCTGACCAGACAAATTTGCTTGCGTTAAATGCGGCGATTGAAGCGGCTCGCGCAGGTGAACACGGACGCGGCTTTGCTGTCGTTGCTGAAGAAGTTAGGAAATTGGCGGAAGGCTCTCAGCAATCGGTTCAGCGCATTGGGAATATTATCAGCACCATTCAAGAAACCACTGAAAAAGCCGTTGTGACAATGCAAACCGGTCACAAACAGGTTGTTGAAGGGCGCGAAAATGTTGAGGCTACGGGCAATTCTTTTAACGAGATTTTGAATATGATTAAGCAGGCGGAAGAAAATTCGCAACAGGTTATGACAATTATTAGCAGTTTTCGCGAGCCGATTGCCGATATTGTTAGCCGCGCCGAGAAAATTTCAAATATGTCCATCGAAATTGAGCAGAAAATGGAAAATATTTCGATGTCAACCGCGGAGCAAGCGTCGAGCATTATGGAAATTTCACAAAACAGCAACAGTCTAACTGATTTGTCGAAGAAGATGAAACATTCCGCGCACGAATTTAAAATTTAATTTGACAAAATAAGCGGCGGCGGCTATAATTCATTTGTTAAGCGTTCGTGGCTCAGTCGGATAGAGCAACGGCCTTCTAAGCCGTGGGTCGCGCGTTCGAGTCGCGCCGAACGCATAAATTTTCAGCTCCGAGAAATCGGGGCTTTTTTCGTGAAATTGTCCTGCCGTATCAACACAAATCAGATTTTTTATCGTACGATTAGCCAGGGTGATTTTTATGAATTTCGTTAGATTCTTGATAGAATTTCTGTTGATACGAACCTTGAAGAGAATCTTGAAAATTTTGCTGATAATAATTTTCGTCTTGATACAGCTGAAAACGTCCGAGCCGAATCCGAAATTGCAACCGTTGCCGTCTGAACCGCAACCCTTGCCGCCCAAACCAAAACACGAAACGCCCTGGCTGTCAATCGGCGCGGCGTTTTTTATCTGGTTGCTGTTGGCGTTCCTCGGAATGCCCTTGCTGTTGTCCTTGCTGTTAATAATCGGCGCGACGTTTTTTATCTGGTTGCTGGGGTTGCTGGCGGCGTTCTTCGATTCATAATGAAAAGCGGCAAGTTTTTTAGCCCTGCCGTTTTTTAATTGTTAAGCGCCAATCGCAGCCGGAAAAAATAAGATTCAGCCATCAATCGCAAATTCGCATTGGATTTTAAGCGCCGCTGAATTTTCGTGCCTTCGTCGAACATCGCCAATAAATTTTTTCACGTCGAAATTATATTTTGGGAAAATAAAAAGTGCGGCAAGGTTTTTATCCCTGCCGTTTTTTAATTGTTAAGCGCCAATCGCAGCCGGAAAAAATAAGATTCAGCCATCAATCGCAAATTCGCATTGGATTTTAAACGCCGCTGAATTTTCGTGCCTTCGTCGAACATCGCCAATAAATTTGTTTCTGGAATTTTAATTTTATTGAGCCGCGATTTTAAATCGGGATTGTAAAGTTTTTCCGCGTCGAGCAAATAAATATCGCGCAGGATTTTTTGAATGTAAGTCACGAAATCGCCAAAACTTTCGCGCGAGCCGTCGGAATATTGCGCGCCCTGCTGAAAAATTTCTTCCGTGTCAATTTTATTCGTGCAAAGCCGCTCCAAAAAATTCAAAGCCGATTCGCGAATTTCATAACCGCCGGAACTTTCAAGTTGCAACGCGCGCCCAAAACTGCCGTCAGCTATCAGCGAAATGGTTTCAGCCCTGCCGCTGCCGACTCCGCGATTTTCCAGTGCATTTTTAATCTGCTCGGCGGAAAGTTTATCGAAATTCACCGTGATACAACGCGACCGCACCGTCATTAAAAGCCCTGCGCGATTCGCCGTAACTAAAATGAAAGTCGTTTGACCGGTCGGCTCTTCCAAAGTTTTCAGCAAACAATTAGCCGCCGGAGTGTTCATGAGTTCAGCGCCGTCAATAATCACCACGCGGCGATTTGACAGATTCGGTTGCAAAGCCGTTTCAGCCTGCATTTCGCGAATTTGCCCAATTTTAATATTCGGCGCAGATTTAGTTTCTTCCGGCTCGACGATTTTAAAATCCGGATGACTGCCCGCCCTAATCAATTTGCAACTTTCGCAGACTCCGCAAGCCTCGCCGCCGCTCGGATTTTCGCACAATAAAACTTTCGCGCAGGTTTCAGCGATTTTGCGTTTGCCAATACCAGCCGCGCCAGAAAATATCACGGCGTGCGGAAATTTGCCCTCAGCCAAAATTTTTTTTAAATGCTCAAGCCGCGCCGCGTTGCCGAAAATTTCTTGCCAGCTCATTTACATATACAAATCAACCAGCATACCGCGAATAGCGTCGTGGCTGGCGATAACGTCAAGTTTATCAGATTGCCCAAGGCGAATTTTTTCAGCCATCTCCTCAAGCTTGCGGTCGATTTTGCGAACGGTTGTATAAACGCGCTGCCTGCCCATTCTGTCCCAACCGGCGGACGTGCTGAGCTCGTACATATTGCTAACCGCCGCGCCTATAAAATTTTTAATCATAGTTCGATATTCGCGCAGTTCGTCATAGGTCGGCGTCTTGCTGAGGCGTCCGGCTTGCTCGTCAATTTTTTTGAGCATGGCTTCCATTTCTTCGTGCGATACGCCTTCGTTTTGTTGGTCAAAAAGTTCTTCCGCAAAATTAGTGTCTTTTTCCTGGACGCGCGCGCCGCCTTCGTGAATAACTTCAAACGGCGAATTTGGCGTCGGCATCGTCCCAATTTTAACTGCCATAAAACATCACTCACTTTCGCTACCGAAATTATAAAGCGCAATAAAAAAATCGGCAAGGAAAATATTTGAGCTCGCCCAATTTCTGTGCTATCATTTTCAAAAATTCAAGGAGGTATGAATTTGCCCACGTTTAATTTTCTCGGCAAAGACAAAGTTATCCAACATAAGCCGCCCTTTCTCCTAAAATTTGAAGGCAGAATCAAATGCATTTATATCGACCCGCCGTATAATACCGGCAATGAAAATTGGATTTACAACGATAACGTCAACGACCTGAGCCTTCAGAAATGGATTGGTGAAGTGGTTGAGCGCGAAGGCGAAGATTTAACGCGACACGATAAATGGCTGTGTATGATGTACCCGCGGCTTAGGCTGTTGCAAAGATTATTAGCGAACGACGGCGCAATTTTTATCAGCATTGACGATAACGAACAGGCGAATCTTAGGCTAATTTGCAATGAAATTTTTGGTGAAAATAATTTTGTCAGTCAGATTACATTGGTGGCGAATTTGAGCGGGCGCGATTATGGCGGAATTGCCAGAATGCACGAATATATTTTAGTTTACAGAAAATCGGCGGCTTTGAAATTGAAGCTGATTAACGACGCGGAAGGCAAATTTAAAATATTCGACGATTTAGGCGGCTTTGAACTGCGTGAGCTCCGAAATAGAAATGTGCGTTTCAATGACGGCAACCGCCCGAATTTGTATTATCCGTTTTATGTTGATACTGAAAATGCTGATGAAAATGGTCTGCATAAAATTTCGCTAGAGCCGCGGGCAAATTGGTTTGAATTGTATCCGCTGGAGTCGCAAGGAGTAAAAACTGTTTGGCGTTGGGGCAAAGAAAAATCCGCCGCGAATTTGAATGTAAACATAATGGCTAAGCCGATGAAAAACGGCAGATTTATGATTGTCGAGAAATATCGTGAGGAGCGGAAAATGGCGCGGTCGGTTTGGTTGGAAAAGGAATTTCGCAATGAAGCCGGTACTTTACTTTTGAAGGAAATTTTTGGCGAAAAAGTTTTTGATTATCCCAAATCGCTTGACACTTTGCTTAGAATTTTGGAAATGGCGACGGACAAAGATTCGATAGTGCTGGATAGTTTTGCAGGGAGCGGGACGACTGCGCACGCTGTTATCAATCTCAACAAAGCTGATGGCGGCTCGCGCAGATTTATTTTGATTGAGCTGAATGACTACGCGGAGACAATCACAGCTGAAAGAGTGCGGCGCATTGGTGGCGAATTTAATTTTTATGAGTTGGGCGAAAATTTATTTGAGGGCGATTTTATCAATCCGAAAATTTTTATTGGGCGTCGACAATGGAATCGCCTATTATTATTGCCATGAACCGACAATGTTAAATTTTGAATTTCTGTCAACAATGAAGACTCGCGCAGATTATTATGTGATTTATGCGGACGCCTGCAATTTGAGTGACGAACAGCTTGCCACGCGCAATCTATGACGTACCCAAATATTAATATCACGAAAAAAGGCGCTCACGGATGAGCGCCCGCCGCGCGCCAGTCACGTGATGTGACTGTAGCGCGGAATTTTTCTTTCTTTGCTAGGCGTTTCTTGCTTTTTCTCAAAAAGAAAGAAATGCCGTTATAATTTATCCAACAATAGCTAATCCGAAGTAAACGACCGCGCCCATAAATATTACAAACGGAACGTAAACTTTAACCGCAAAAGCCAAAAGCTGAGCGTCCGCGCCCTTTACGCCGATAGCCGCTGAACCAATCGCTATCGTGAGCGGTGAAATCATTTTGCCAGCACACGCGCCAGTAGCATTTGCCGCCGCAACCCACGCTTGACCGGTTTCACTTGCTCCAATCGCTTGACTCGCCATAACCTGTAATTTCCCAAACAAAACACAGCTTGAAGTCGCCGAACCCGTTATGTACGTACCAACTGAGCCTAAAAACGCCGCCATTGTCGGGTAAAATGTTCCAGTCGCCGCAACCGCCGTATCAGCTATCTCATTCGTCATTCCGCTGTAGCCCATAACTTTCGCCGTCGCTATAACCGCTATTATCGTTAACATTGTGAATTTCAAGCCGTTAATCGTGCGTCCCAAAAGTGCAAGCATTTCGCCAAATCCAGCGCCTTGCTTACTGCCCGCTATGAACGCCGCCAATAAAATTAAAACACCTGGCGTATTCACCCAAACAAATGTGTATGGCGCGCCGCCCTCGCCCGTGTAAATTGGTACTGCTGATTTGAATTGCATTAAAAATGAATTTATCGGCGGCACAAGTTTACTCGTGAATAACAAGAATATGAAAATCAGTATGAACGGCAGGCAAGCGTTAATTCCTTTCGCCGTGCTAACCGCAGTTCCGCCTTGTGAAGGCATCGCAAATTCCGGATCGTCAACCGGAAATTTTTTTGCCAAAAATACAATCGTGCCCATTGTGACGATAGCGCCCGCAACTACCGCTAATTCCGGTCCTACGAACATTGACAGCGCAAATTCCGGAAGACAAAATGCTAAGCCCGCGCCTAAGCACATCATCGTCATTCCGCGAAGTCCCTTCATTCCGCCGCCCGCAGTAATTGTTATCAGCCACGGACAAAGTAAATTTAAAACGCTTAACTGAATGGCAGTGAAAGTTGCCAGCTGAATTGGATCAAAGCCCGTGACATTCGCCAATGTTACCAGCGGTATTCCGATTGAGCCGTAAGCCGTCGGTACTGAATTTGCGATTAAACAAACTGAAACTGACAAAATCGGATTGATACCAATACCCGCTAACATTCCCGCGGGAACTGCAACCGCCGTACCAAATCCAGCCATACCTTCCAAAAATCCGCCGAAGCCCCACGCTATTAACAAAATCAGCACGCGCTTATCGTGGCTGACGCTCGTTAACATATCTTTAATTGTGTCCATAGCCTTTGTATGGAGCGTTAAATTATAAGTAAAGATTGCTGCAACGATAACCAGTAAGATTGGCCAGCACGCCAATGCAACGCCTTCTAATACAGCTTCAACCGCATAATTGGCTTGCATTCCCCAAACGCCCATACCAGCCCCCAGGGAAATTGCCAGCGCGGCTACGCACGCTTTCCACGGCGCCATTTTTATGACGCTCAGCGCGAGCACCAACCATAGAATTGGCGACAACGCAAGTAAAAAATCCAATTCAATCAGCCTCCTTGAAGTTCGACTTCAGCCTTCAGTGCCTTTCGCCGATACAAAAAAATTATTCCAATCATTTGCCGCTAATTTTTTTCTATGAAACCCGCAAAAATCCTGCCGTTAAAATTTCTCAAACGCCTTTAGTTATTAAAAAAAATATCGACGCGGCTATTGCATTTGTGATAATATATATGAGTTTTATTTTTGGAGGTGATTTTTCAATGGCTAATATAGATGAGCAACCCGATGAGCAAATTTCGCGCAATACCGGAAATCCCGTTTGGCGCGCGGTGAAGAAATTTTTTAAGATTATACTTGGAATTTTAATTTTTATAATAGTGACGGTTGCTGGAGTAGCTATTGGATTTGTGACAGCTAATGTTAATGCGAAACCGGACATTACGGGCGATATTGTACCGTCGGCGTCTTCGCAAATTTA
Source organism: uncultured Selenomonadaceae bacterium (assembly GCA_905234705.1). Lineage (GTDB taxonomy): Bacteria > Bacillota > Negativicutes > Selenomonadales > Selenomonadaceae > Quinella. The sequence goes on from CAJOIB010000010.1 coordinate 65,662, forward strand.
CGATTCGGCGGGAAATGAAATTGCAAACATTCACGCCGCGGAAAATCGAATGCCGGTTAAAATTGAAAAAATACCGAGAAATCTTCAGCACGCGTTTATCGCCATTGAAGATAATCGATTTTATGAGCATAACGGGATAGACTTTCGCGGTTTATTGCGCGCGGCTCGTTCTAATTTCATCAGCGGCGAAATTTCAGAAGGCGGCTCGACAATCACGCAACAATTAGCGAAAAACGCCTATCTCACGCAGGATAGAACTTACAAGCGCAAACTTCAAGAAGTTTTTCTCGCCCTGCAACTCGAAAAGCAGTACACCAAGCAAGAAATTCTCGAATTTTATTTGAATCAGATTTATTTTGGGCGCGGCGCTTATGGCGTACAGGCGGCGGCTAAAACTTATTTCAATAAAAATGTCGAAGATTTGACGCTCTCCGAGTGCGCGCTTTTAGCCGGTATTCCTAAGAGCCCAAATTATTACTCGCCGTTCAATGACGTGCAGGCGGCTATCAATCGCCGAAATGTCGTCCTTGACCAAATGGTGAAGTACCGCTACATTTCCGCAAGTGATGCCGCGGCGGCGAAAAATGACCAATTAATTCTCGCGCAGGCGGATCGTCCCGAAGAACAGAAAGACGCCGAATATTTTATCAGCTACGTCACTCAACTTTTGATTGAAAAATACGGCGCGGACGCTGTTTATAAACAGGGCTTGAAAATTTACACGACGATTGATATGGATATGCAGCGAATGGCAGAAGCGGCGATAGCTGAAAATTTGCCGAATGATTATACTGACGCAAATGGTGTTCAACAGCCACAATGCGCACTCGTGGCGATTGAGCCGCAAACCGGCTATGTTCGCGTAATGGTAGGCGGGCGCGGTACTGACCAATTTAATCGCGCGGCACAAGCTACACGTCAACCTGGCTCTGCTTTTAAACCGTTTGTATTTGCCGCGGCGCTGGAAAATGGATTCACGCCCGACACGCTGATTGAAGACAGCCCCATTACTGTTGACGGTTGGTCGCCGCAAAATGACAGCCGCCGTTTCAGTGGTCCTGTTCCTATGCGCACCGTTGCAACTTTTTCAATGAATGTTCCTACCGTTAAAATTGCCAAGGCGATTGGTATGGAGAATATTATTTTCTATGCTCAGCAAATGGGAATTACGACTTTTGTTTTGGACGGTCCGGTTAATGACAGAAATTTAGCTTCGAGTTTGGGCGGCTTGACGCGCGGAGTTACGCCGCTTGAAATTGCCAGTGCGTATTGTACTTTTGCTAATGGCGGCATTCACATTCCGCACGTTTCAATCACGAAAGTTTTGGACAGAAACGGCAATGTTTTGGAAGAAGCCGTACCGGAAGGTAAAGCGATAATCACGCCGGAGAGCGCCGCCGATTTAACGAGTATGCTTGAAGATGTTATTAACAAAGGCAGTGGCAAACGCGCGGCGATTGGGCGTCCAGCCGCCGGTAAAACTGGAACTACGACTGATTATAAAGATGCGTGGTTTGTTGGATATACGCCGGATTTGGTCGCGGCTGTTTGGATTGGCAATGACGATAATTCAACCACCAACGGAATTATGGGCGGTATGACGCCCGCGGCAACCTGGTCTTCGTTTATGTACCGCGCTCTTGCCAATACGCCTGTTCATGATTTCAGCGATTTAGTTGTTGAGCGTCGTCCGGTTGTAACGCCGCCCGCGCCTGTGTCTCAACCAGAGCCTGAGCCTGTTTATAATGAGCCTACTTATTATGAGTCCGAACCAACTTACAATGAGCCAAGTTATTATGAACCAGAGCCAACTTATAATGAGCCGAGCTATTATGAGCCAGAGCCTAGTTACCATGAGCCAAGTTATTATGACGAACCCAGTTACAATGAACCAACTTACAACGAGCCCAGTTATTATGAACCAGAGCCAACTTATAATGAACCCAGTTATAACGAGCCGAATTACTATGACGAGCCCAGCTACAATGAGCCTACTTACAATGAGCCAAATTATTATGATGAGCCCAGTTATAATGAGCCGAATTATTATGACGAGCCCAGCTACGAAGAGCCGCGTTATGAAGAGCCTACCTACAGCGAACCAGAGCCTTCATATGAGCCTGAGCCGGTTTATAATGATGATTATTATGACGATACGCCTTCACGTGGCGACGGGCTTTCTAAAGAGCGCTGATGTTAGGGAATAGGGGCAAGGGGCTAGGGATTAGTGTTTTTTCACTAGCCACTTTTCACTTTCCACTAAAAAAGGAGTGATTTGAATGATTAAACTTTTCGTTAGCGATATTGACGGGACTCTGCTTGTTCCTGGCAAAGAAATTTCCGCGAAAAATATTGCGGCTGTTCAAAAAATGGTTAACGCCGGAATTACCGTGACCATTGCAACCGGCAGAATGTACAGGGCGGCTTTGCCCGTCGCGCAGAAATTAGGCGTCAATGTGCCGATTATTACTTACAACGGCGCGCTGATTAAAACTGTTGACGGGAAAATTATTCACGCGGAATATTTGCCGGAAAATCTGATTGTCGAGATTGTAAATTTCTGTGAGCGCCAAAATTGGTATTTGCAAAGTTACAGCGGCGATGTTTTGTATTATCCTGCGCGAAACAGTTATTCAGAGCGCTATGAAATTTCGCAAAAAGTTACCGGCAATGAAGTTGGCTGGGCTGGACTGCGCGAAAAAACCGATAAAGTTTGCAAACTGCTGAGCATATCGGACGGCGAGGCTGAAACTGCGAAAAGAATTGCCGCGGTTAAATCCGAATTTGGTGACAAGGTTGAAGTTACAAAATCCCATCCGCAATTCACGGAAATAATTTGCCCTAGCGTGTCGAAGGCGTCCGCTGTTAAAATTCTCGCGCAGAAATTAGGCGTTGAAAAATCTGAAGTTATGGCGATAGGCGACGCCGAAAACGATTTGCCAATGTTAAAAGCCGCCGGTACTAGCATTGCAATGGGTAATGCGGTTGACGCCGTGAAAAATTCTTGTGATTTGGTAACTGGAAATTGCGAAGACGACGGTTTTGCTGAAGCTGTCGAAAAGTACGTGTTGAAATGAACAGCAAGCCAATAGTTGAGGGCGGCTTATTAACGGCAATCTCGGTAATTTTAGGGCTGGCGTCGGTGTACCTGCCGGTATTTGGGCTGATTGTAGAATTTTTCTGCGCAGTGCCAATCGTAGTGCTGACAGTTCGACAGGGAGCGGCTAAAGGGTTTTTGGCGTTAATGGCGTCATTTATCCTGCTCACGGTTTTTGTAGGACCGCTGCTGTCGATAAGAAATGCGCTGAGTTTCGGCGTATGCGGCTTAGTTTTGGGCTGGTGCATAGTCAAAGGTTACGGCGCGGTAAAATCTTTCATAGCCACGCTGATAACTGCATTTGTCGCGCAGTTAATAGTTATCGGCATTGTAACATTCGTGCTGGAAATTGACGTACTCGATACAGAAATGACTTCAGTTCGCGAAAGTTTCAACGAATCCTTTCAAATATACGAGCAAATGGGCGTCGACGAAACAACCATAGCCGAAGCGCGCGCGCAAGTCGAACCAACGCTTGAACTGATGAAATTTTTATTGCCGATGATTTTAATGTTAATGGCGCTGCTGAACGCGGTAGCCTGTTATTTGACGTCGCAGGTGGTTTTTAAAAAATTGCGGCTGAAATTCGTTGAGCCGATGCCGCCGTTTGCCGAATGGCGATTCCCGATAATAATTTTGTACATAGCGTCATTCGCGATTTTGGGCGTATATTGGGGCGGCACAAGAAATTGGGAATTGCTTTTTACCATTTCGCTGAACACGGCATTTTTCGCAATGAGTATCGGCTTAGTCCAAGGGCTGGCGGTTTTGTCCTGCGCGGCGGATAAATATAACATTTCAAAATTCGTGCGGCGAATAATTTTTGTGGTATTGATTTTAAATATGTTAACGCTTGAATTGGTGGCGATAACGGGATTATTCGATATGATATTCGACTACCGGACAAGGTGGCTGAATCGCTGAGGAGGTGACGCCGTGCCAAGAAAATTATCGGCGTGGCGAGATTTAGTTGTGCAATTATGCGCGCTGGGCGTAATGATTTTTGTTTTGGGACAATACAATCGGTACGTGGCGGCGGCGGCGTTTGTAGTTTTATTGGTGATAGCGGGATTTTCGCGAAAAAATTACAAAGAGCGCCTGCAAAAATTTGATGAGTACTGTCAAAACGTCATAGCCAGCGGCAACGAAATGATGAGTTATGCTATGGCGAATATTCCGCAGTCGGTTATGGTAATTGACGACAAAGGGCGGCTGCGCTGGCACAATGACATTACTAAAAATTACGCTGAATTTGAGCCGGAAGATGGCGCTTTTATTCAAGATTTTTGGAAAGGACTTCTGCGCGACGAAGTTTTAGAAATTACGCCCGAAGAAGACGTTAACCTGCTGAAAAGCGGCAAATACGTTACTAAAATTCTTCAGCAAAAAACTTCAGACGACGGCAACGAAACCGTTGAAATAGCGCATTATTTTTCTGTTCTTTACAGACAAATCGCCGCAAAAGCCGATTATCCGCGGTTAATTGCGCTTTTCGTGCAGGACGTTACCGCGCAGGAAAATTTGAAAATCGAATATTCGCAGAGTCGAACCGTTTTAATGTACGTGCAGGTTGATAATTTCGATGAGATTATGCAAGGGCTCAATGAAACTGAAAAAACTTCGTTAATGCTCGCCGTGAATGAAGAGCTCGAAAAATGGATGACTGAGTTATCCGGTTTTATGCAGAAAGTTCACAGCGATTTATTTGTGGCGGTGGTTGAATATCTCGCGCTGGAAAAAGCTATCGAAGGCAAATTTGCTGTGCTTGACAGAATCCGGCAAATCGTCAGCAAAAATGGCATACCGGTTACTTTGTCAATCGGCGTGGCGGTGGCTGATAAAAATCCGACCGAGCAATCTATGACGGAGCTTGGCAAACAGGCGCAGGAAAGATTAAATGCGGCGTTGGCGCGCGGCGGAGATCAAGTTGCTATTAATATTGACGGCAAACCGCAATATTTCGGCGGGCGTACAAAGGCTGTCGAGAAACATAATCGAGTGCGGGCGCGCGTTATGGCTAATTCGATTCGCGAGCATATGGAAGGCGCGGACGAAATTTTTATTATGGGGCACAACCGCGAAGATTTTGACGCATTCGGGGCGGCTATTGGCGTGGCTGTTATGGCTCTTCATTTGAAAAAGCCTGTGCACGTTGTTTTGAGCAGTTCGCTTGACAGTATCGAAAAAATGTTAGACCAATTCAACAAAGATAAATCCGACACTTACAAAAATGTTTTGGTTAAGGCAACTGATATGGCTGTGCCGACTTCGATTAATCCGTTGCTGTTCGTGGTTGATACGCATATCCCGTACCTTACAGCCGCGCCGAATTTGCTTGAGCGCATTCAAAATGTTATCGTCATTGACCACCACAGAAAAAGCGACGTTGTGATTAAAAATCCGATTGTTTTTTATCATGAGCCGTCGTCGAGTTCGGCGTCCGAATTGGTGACGGAACTTTTGATGTACTTTGATGAAAAAATTAAAATTGGGAAATTGGCGGCAACCGCGCTTTATTCTGGGATTGTGGTTGATACGAAAAGTTTTGTTGTGCAAACGGGTATTCGTACGTTCGACGCGGCGGCGTATCTTCGCAGGAATGGCGCTGACCCTGTCATTGTGCGCGAATTATTTATGAGCGATTACGAAACGACGGTAGCGTTGGCGAAAACCAAGGCGCAGGCTGAATATTTTGAAGGCGGGCTGATAGTTTCGACTATGCCGACTTTTATGCCGAACATTCAAGCTATCGCGGGGCAGGCGGCTGACGGTTTGCTGACGATTGAGAATGTACGTATGACGATTTTACTTTTCCAGCTGAAAGACGATACAGTTGGAATAAGCGCGCGTTCCAGTGGCAATTTAAATGTTCAAGTGATTATGGAGCAATTTGGGGGCGGCGGGCATCAAACCGTTGCTGGTGCGCAGATTAAGGGCGCGAATATTATGGATTTGAAAGACCAGGTTGTTGCCGTTGCGAAAAAATATATTGCCGAAGCTGACAAGGAGAGCGAATAAATTTTTATGATTCACAAATTCAAACAGGGCGAAAATTTCATAGTACTGGACGTTGAGAGCGGCGCGGTTCACGTTGTCGACGAATTAATTTTTGACATTCTCGATATTTTTAACGGCGAAAATGACGCTGAAACCTGCGCGAAACTTTCAAATAAATATAACCCCGCCGAAATTTCAGAGGCGCTCGGCGAATTGCATCAGCTGATTGACGCGGGCGAATTATTTGCTGCCCACTTTCAAAAGTTACGGCTTAGTTAAATCTTTGTGCCTAATGGTCGCGCAGGACTGCAATTTGCGCTGTAAATATTGTTTCGGCGACGGCGGCACTTATGGGCATCGCGCGGTTATGAGCGAAGAAATTGGGCGCGCGGCTGTCGATTTCATTATAAAAAATTCTAAGATCAGGCGGCACTGCGAGATTGATTTTTTCGGCGGCGAACCGCTTTTAAATTTCCGCACGGTTAAAGCTGTTACTGAATACGTTCGACTGCGCGAAAAAGATACCAGCAAAGTTTTTAAGCTGACATTGACAACGAACGGAATGCTCCTTGACGATAAAAAAATTGATTGGCTCAATGAAAATAATATTTCAGTGGTGCTGAGCTTGGACGGGCGCAAACAAATTCACGACGCTATGCGCCCCGATATTAGCGGCGGCGGCAGTTATGAGCGCGTTGTTAAAAATTTTAAAAAGCTGGTCGATAGTCGCGGCGACGAAAATTATTATCTGCGCGGCACTTATACGAATAAAAATTTGGATTTCACGGCGGACGTTGTGAGTATGTACAATGACGGCTTTGATATTCTGTCGATTGAGCCGGTTGTGCTGAAGGATTCGCCGCTCGCACTCACTGAAAAAGATTTGCCGCGCATTTTCGCCGAATACGATAAACTTGCTGAAACTTATCTTGAATATCATCGCGCAGGACGCGGATTTAATTTTTTCCATTTCAATGTAGATTTGCAGAATGGTCCTTGCGTGGCGAAAAGACTTTCCGGTTGCGGCGCGGGGCACGAATATTTTGCTGTGGCTGAAAATGGCGATTTATACCCGTGTCATCAATTCGTCGGGCGCGATAAATATAAACTCGGCAATGTCTATGATGGCGTCGAAGAAAATTCAAAGCACTGGATGAAATATTTTCGCGAATCGCACGTTTTGAATAAGCCG
>CAJOIB010000011.1 GCA_905234705.1 uncultured Selenomonadaceae bacterium
TAGTACGTCACGCAAGATTTAGGCGATTCGTGAACTTTAACCGCTTTTAATTTTGTTGAATCGGTAAAAATTTTCGATTGTGAAAGTCTGTCAAAAATTTCTTTGGCGAGATTTTCAGCGGTCGGATTTTTTTTTGCAAATATTTCCAGCTCATTCAAATATTGGTGGTCGAGCGCGTCAAGAATTTTATTCAGTTCTGCTTTTAAAACTTTGAAGTCAATCAAAATTCCCAGTTCGTTTAATTCCGTGCCCTGCGCGACAGCCTCGACAATCCAATTATGCCCGTGAAGCCGAACGCATTTGCCAGGATAATTCTCAATGCGATGCGCCGCTTCAAATTCAGATTGAACAGTCAGCTCGTACATTTACCACACCTCCGGACCAAAAATAAAATTAAAATAATGCTCGCTCAAAAAATTTTGTATCGCCCTGCCAATATACATTTTGCCGCGCAAATCCGGATGTAAACCGTCAATCGTCAAAGTTTCGCGCAGTTCGCCGTCAAAATCGCTGAGCCTGTCTGAAATATCAGCGCCGCCATTTTCCAAAATCCAAGCATTAACTTTTTCCATTTCAGCGCGCCAATTTTTTTCTGTTAAATAAATTCCCTTGCCGCGCAAAATTTTTTCATTAATCGGCGTCAGTGTACAAAAAAACGAATCAATGTTATTCGCCTTGCACATTTCGCGCAGAGTTTTAAGATTTGAAATAATTTCGTCCGCCGTCAAGCCCGCGCGAATGTCATTAACGCCGCCCATAATAATTAAAACTTTCGGCGCAAATGGCAAAACATCATTTTCAAAGCGCGCAATCATCATTTCGGTAGTATCGCCGCTGCGCCCAATATTTTTTATCGGGAAATCGCAAAAAGTTTCCCACTGGCAGGAAATTTGCCCCGCCGGTATAAACGCCGCGCCGCCGTGAGTTATGCTGTCGCCCAATGCCGCAAATGTAACCGGCGTTGTAACTTCAAAAAAACTTTTTTCCGACCAGGCGCTAATCGGCTTTTTATTTTTGTCAAGAGCCCGCACTCGCCAATAATATTTGCCCGCATCAGTAAACGACCACCAATCCGTAACGCGGCTCAAAGATTCGCTGCTCATCAATTCGCTAACAATTTTTCCCTGCGCATTAACCACTTGCACTTGATAAAATTCTGCGCCCGCCACCGGTTCCCATGAATAAGTCGGATACACCGGCGCATATGACATCCGCTCAAATTCCGTCGTCGGGCTCGGCGCTTCAACTTGAAATTTCGCTTCGACCGGCGCGCAAAAAATTATCAGCCCAATTAATAAAAATAAATATCGCATAAAAACCACCTAACAAAAAAGCGAAGGCTCGAAAACCTCCGCCGCAAATTTTAACACTACAAAAATTTTATTCAGCCGCTTCGACGTAGCCGAATTTGTCTTCAATCGTGCCCATGTGAATGCCTTCAATATAATCGTACATTTTCTGCGCGAAGTCGCCGGTTTTGCCGCCGTTAATGACGTATTCTTTGCCCTTGTATTCAAGCACGCCAACCGGAGAAATAACCGCCGCCGTACCAGAACCAAAAACTTCTTCGAGCGTGCCGTCATTGTGCGCTTGAATAATTTCGTCTATTGAAATTCTGCGCTCGACAACAGGATAGCCCCAATCTTTTGCAATTTCGTTGACAGTGCGGCGCGTTATACCGTCCAAAATCGAAGTCTGAAGTTTAGGCGACGGCGACACAATTTCGCCCTTAATCTTGAACAAAATATTCATAGAGCCGACTTCTTCAATATATTTGCGTTCAACGCCGTCAAGCCACAAAACCTGGTCGTAACCTTTATCGTGAGCAATCAAACCAGCGTGCAAACTAGCCGCGTAATTCGCAGGAGTCTTTGCCGCGCCCAAACCGCCACGCACTGCGCGAACGTATTCAGATTCAACCATAATCTTAACCGGCGAAAAACCATGCGCGTAATATGCGGCAACCGGCGAAAGAATTATCAAGAATTTGTAAGTTTGAGAAACGCGCACGCCCAAATATGGATCGTCAGCAAAAATAAACGGACGAATGTACAAGCTTTGTCCCTTGCCGGTCGGTATCCAGTCTTTTTCAATGGCGATTAATTTTTTCAAGCCAGCCAGCGCAATATCCAATGGAACTTCGGGAATATCCAAAATCTTAGCAGAAACATTCAAGCGCTGCATATGAGTTGACGCGCGGAAAATCACCGGTTTGTCGCCGTGTTTGTAAGCTTTGAGCCCGTCAAAAATCGCCTGCCCGTAATGCAAAGTCGTATTCGCTGGACTGACAGAAATATTTTCGTAGGGAACAATGCGCGCGTCGTGCCAGCCGTCCGCCGTGTTGTAATCCATAACAAACATATAATCGGTAAAGTGCGTGCCAAATCCAATCTTCGACACGTCCGGCTTCGCCTTGAGATTTTTAGTCTCGACGAATTTAATATCAGCCATTATGAATCATCTCCTAATTAGTTTGCCGATAATTTTATTTCCGCAAGCCGCGCCTGTCAAGCGTCAATTTTTATTTTGAAGTTCGCGCAGTTTTTTAATCGCCACGGGCAAATTTTCCATAATGTCAGACGCAATGAGCCCTTCGCCTTTAAAAGCTGCGGAGATATTTCCGGCTGTACCGTGCAAATAAACTCCGGCAAGCGGCGCAAATGGCGTTTGTTTCATCAAACCGGCAATAGTACCGGCAAGCACATCGCCACTGCCAGCCGTCGCCATTCCGCTATTTCCCAACGCAGATATGAAAACTTCGCCGTTCGGATACGCAATAATCGTACATTCGCTTTTCGCAACAATCATCGCCCGCAATTCCTGCGCAACCTTTCTGACATTGATAATCAAAAATTCGCGCAGTTCGTTAACCGTGGTATTCAACAGCGCGGCAAGTTCGCCCAAATGCGGCGTCAAAATCGGAATCTGTTTGCAGGATTTTAATTCTTCAAGCGCGCCATTAAAAGCAAAAATCGCGTCGGCATCCAAAATCAGCGGCTTGTCAACAGCGCTCACAAATTTTCTAACCAAATCGATTGTATCAGCGTCGCGCCCCAGCCCTGGTCCAATTAAAACCGCGTCCATTTTCCCAGCCAAATTCAACAGCGTATTCAAAGCATTTTCGCCCGCTATGATTCCGCTCTTAATCTCATAAAGCGGCGCAGTCATAACTTCAGTCAGCTTGACTTCGTACAAGTCGTTTAAACTTTCGGGAACAGCCAATGTCACAAGCCCCGCGCCCGCCTTCAGCGCGGACATTGACGCCAAAGTCGCCGCGCCCGTCATTCCGCGAGAGCCCGCGATAATTAAAATTTTCCCGCAACTGCCCTTGTGAACATCACGATTTCGCGCAGGCAACAAAGTTTTAGCAAGTTCATCGTCAATCAGCGTCTGGTGAATATCTTCATTCAAAAGTTTCTGCGGAATACCAATATCGTCGATAATCAATTCGCCAACGTGATTAGCGCCAGGGCAAACGTAATGCCCAATTTTCGGCAAACCAAGCGTAACGGTACAGCGCGCGTTAATCGCCTCGCCAGTCACAGCGCCAGTATCGGACGCCACGCCCGACGGTATGTCAATAGAAATAATCGGCTTGTTAGCGGAATTTGCCAAACGAATAAGCCGCAACGCCGACGGTCTCATTTCGCCGAAAAATCCTGTGCCCAAAATGCCGTCGATAATCGCGTCGCAAAATCTCAGCGTAATTTGCAAACGTTCCCAAGCGCGATCATTTTCCAGCTGTACAATTTCAATGCCCATTTCGCGCAGAATTTTTATTTGAACATTGAGCGAATCGGTGCGGTGATTTGGATTGCCAATGAGAAAAACTTTTATTCGCGCGCCTCTATTCGCCAAAAATCGCGCCGTCACAAGAGCGTCGCCGCCGTTGTTGCCGCTGCCGGACAATACGCAAATGCTTTTATTATTAACATTGCCCAAAATTTTTAACGCCGCTAAAAATACTCGATGCCCCGCATTTTCCATTAACGCAATTTCCGGCAAACCAAATATTTCATTTGCAAGTTCGTCAATTTCGTGCATTTGTTTAGCCAGTGCAACTTTCATACTGTCACCACTTTTCGGTAATAAATTTTTCAGCGTTTGAGAGGCGCGCACGGACGCGCGCCCCCGCGGCGCGCTAGTCACGTGATGTGACTATCCGCGCCGCTGTTTTTCTTTGCTAGGCGTTTCTTTTTGCGCCAAAAAGAAATGCCGATATTATTCTGCAGTTATGACCCACAAATATTTTTTCGCGGCGATTTGCTTAATTTTGTTCATTTGCTCGGTGGTAAGTTTTTTTGCGCAATAAAGTTTCGACGTGTCAGTTAAAAGTGGAATCTGCGTAACTTTCAAACCGTGCGCCTTCAAAAATTCTATCGCCTCGGCTTGTGTTTCAAATGTATCATCAAAAATCGCGTCTGAAAAAAGTTCCTCGTACATAACCTTGGTTTCGTCATACAAAAGTTGCGCTTGATAATCGCCATACAGCGCCGCCGCCAATTCCTTGAAATAATCTTTCGTGACAAAATCGCTCGTGATATAACAGCCGCCGTGAGCCTTCAAAATCTGCCGAACCAGCGTAAACATCGCATCGGCGCGCTCTTTCGTCAGATAAATCATCAAGCCATTCTCGATAATGCAAATCTGCCCGTTAAATTTGTCAGCCGTGCCAATCATCGCCTCGCGGTCTTCAACAGGAACATTCTCATATGAAATATTTTTCGCGTATTTTTTACCGGCAATTTCGGGAACAATTTCAGCCGCACTAATCGCAACCGCCGTCAATTCCGCGCCAATGTATTTGCGCCCATCTTTGGCAAAAACCACTGCGCGCGGACTGTAGCCGCCGCCAATGTCCATTACGTTCACGAAATTATTTTTCCGCACAAATTCAACCGTCGACGCATAACTCAATTCTTGGTAAACGCCGTTCAATTTTTCAAGCCGCTCATAATCCGGCAAATTCGTTTTGTCATAAATATTCGCCGTGCCAATCTGTTTCAAAATTTTTTTAGCTTCGGGAATGCCGATATTCGCCAGCCATTGCAATTTCACCTGCGCTGAATACGACACCATTTCAAATTCCGCCGCTGAAACTTTTACATTGAAAAGCAATAGCGCCGCCATTACCGCCATACAAATTTTTTTCAACATTAACAATTTCCCTCCAAAACAGCAACCGCCGTAGCAAATTCGCGCGAATGGCTCAAGCTTACAAAAATTTTTTCAACGTGATTATCTTCCGTTAAAATTTTCGCCGCGCCGTACAAAAAAATCTGCGGTTTACCGGCGGCGTCATTCACAATTTCAACTTCAGTCAAATTCGTTACAATGCCAGTGCCGATAGCCTTAAAAAAAGCCTCCTTAGCGGCAAAACGCGCGGCATAGGAGGCAGCGGATTGAGCTCCGCGACTTTCGCAATAATTCTGTTCGATTTTTGTAAAAACCCGATTCTTGAAATGCTCGCGGCTGACTGCGCGACGAACTCTTTCAATTTCAATAATGTCAGTGCCAATCCCGATAATCATTTTGCAACTAAATCGGTGTCAGATTGGCTGTAAAAACCTTCATTCGGATTGAACGACAGCGACCGCGCAATGAGAATTTCGACGCGGCGATTTTTCTGTTTGTTTTCGGCAGTGTCATTCGGAGCAATCGGGCGATATTCGCCATAGCCGATAGCCGAAAATCGCGCAGGATTCAAATCGCTGTTAATCGCCAACAAATACTTCATAAAAGTCATAGCGCGGACGGAACTCAATTCCCAGTTCGACGGAAATTGAGCGTTGTTAATCGGATCTGTGTCAGTGTGACCGGAAATCAAGACGCGCTCCGGCACTGCCGCCAAAAGCCCCGCAACAACCGGACCAATGCGCTCAGATTCCGGAACTAAATCAGCCGAGCCGGACGGGAAAAGCGCGCGCTCCTTAATGCGAATCATCAAACCTTCTTCTTCAAGCTGCGTCGAAAGTTGGTCTTCCAAATTATTCGCCGCTATGTAAGCGTCAAGCTGTTCCTGTAAATCCTGCAGGTTTTCATTTTCCTGCAAATAAGCCGCGTTGCCTTCTTCTTCAGTGGACATAAGCGGGCGTTGCGGGCTGGCGGTAGGTCCTGCTTGTTCAAAAATTGAAGGACCGCCGATATTGAACGCCGCGGTAAACGCCTGCGCGAGGGCTTGCAATTTGGTTTGGTCAGTTTGCGAAATTGCAAATAGAGCGATAAACAACGCCAATAACAGCGTCATCAAATCTGAATAGGGTAGCAACCAAGCTTCGCTGGCTTCCTCTTCATGTTTCTTAGCACGCTTCTTAGCCATCGATTATCACTCCTTGCCTTCTTCAAGGGATTCGCGCTCACTTTGCGGAATGAATACCATTAATTTAGATTCAATCGCAGTCGGAGAATCGCCGGCTTGCAATGAAAGAATGCCTTCAATAATCATGCGCTTGTGAGCAATTTCGTTAGCAGATTTAACTTTGAGTTTGTTTGCGAAGGGCAGCCAGATAACGTAACCGGTGAAGATACCAAGAATCGTAGCGACGAATGCCGCGGAAATAGCGTGACCAAGTTTGTTAACGTCCGACAAGTCAGCCAGCGCCGCGATAAGACCAACCACCGCGCCCAAAACGCCCAGCGTCGGAGCATAAGTACCAGCTTGCGTCAAAATCGCGCGGGCTTCAGCGTGGCGTTCTTCCATAAGCGCCAATTCTGCGTCAAGAACATCGCTTACAAAATCGGGGTCCATACCGTCGATAACCATACTTAAGCCGTTTTTGAAAAATGGATCTTCAATTTCAGCAACTCTACCTTCGAGGGCGAGAATACCTTCACGGCGCGCCAGTTGCGATAAATCGACGAATAATCTAACCATTTCCATTTTGCCGCCTTCGTTTTCAGCTCTGAATAACAATTTGAAAAGCGTGGGCAACTTCGCAACGACTGCCATTGGAAATGCATTTAATAAACACGAAAAAGTACCGCCGATGATGATTAGGAACGCCGCCGGATTATTTAAAGCTGTGAGCGGTGCGCCCTTCAAAATCATTCCAACAAAAACGGAAATAAATCCCGCGATTAAGCCGATAACCGTAGATTTTTCCAAAATGAACAACCTCCCTTTCTGCCGAGGTTAAAATATTATTCCGCCGCCAATTACAGCTAATTTCTTATTCAATGCGAAAAAAAAAATTCCTACCGCACGAAAAATTTTTTCAAAATGCTGCAGAAATTTTTTGCTGATAATCAATCGGTTTTACTTATTAAAACTTTTGTCAAGAGCTGTGCGAATCTCCTTGATAAGATTCATAGCGTCGTCGAATTTACCAGCGTGCAAAAGTTTGACAACCGCCGAACCGACAATCACCGCGTCGCTATTTTGCGCGGCTTGAACTGCAACTCCACCGCTACCAATGCCAAAACCAACCGCCATAGCAACATCAGTAAATTTGCGCGCGTCCAAAATTTTCGCGTTGATTCTGCTGTAGTCGATTTTTTTTACGCCGGTCGTGCCGGTATTTGATACGCAATAGACAAAGCCGCTGGCGCTCGCGCAGGTTTCCTTCATACGTTCGGGCGTAGTTTCGGGCGTGATAAATTCAGTCAAATGCACTTCATATTTTTTGCAAACCGCGCGCATATTGGCGGATTCTTCATGCGGGACATCGGGAATAATAACGCCGTCCATACCTGCCGCCTTCGCGTCAACGATAAATTTTTCAAAGCCGTCATAAGCCGCACTGCCGCCGCTGTAGCCGTAGCTCATAAAATTATTAATGTAGCCCATACCAATCAGCGGCATATCGGATTCTGCGCGAATTTTTTTGCACATATCAAGAATTTTTTCAAGCGTGATACCATTTTTCAGAGCAGTGACGCTTGAAGCTTGGATAACCGCGCCGTCAGCTAATGGATCGCTGAAAGGTATCCCAACTTCGACAACATCAGCACCAGCTTTTTCAGCAGTAATCATCGCGCGCAAACTTTCATCAATAGTAGGAGTGCCCGCCGTTATGTAAATGAATAAACCTTTGCGCCCTGCGGCTTTTAAATCGGCTAATTTTTTTTCAAGTCGAGTCAATTAAATCACCCCCTCGCCCAAAATTTTCGCGACAGATTGAACATCTTTATCGCCGCGCCCGCTTAAGCAAACTACAACATTTTCATTCGGCGCGGTATTCGGCATGAGTTTCTCAAGATAAGCAAGTGCGTGGGAACTTTCCAGTGCAGGAATAATTCCTTCAGTTTTCGCCAAAAGTTGAAATGCGTCAAGCGCCTCATTGTCAGTCGCGGCAACGTAATTCACAACGCCCGCGTCTTTGAAATATGAATGTTCCGGACCAACGCCAGGATAATCTAAACCGGCTGAAACTGAATAAGCCTCGACAACTTGACCCTGCGGCGTCTGCAAAACCAGGTCTGCCTGCGCCCGACAAAGTTTTAGCATTATCGCCGGTATCTTCGCCGCGCCCGCCAGCCTCAACGCCAAATTTTTTCACAGCCGCATCATCTTTGAAGTCGTAAAAAATACCCATAGCATTTGAGCCGCCGCCTACGCACGCCACAATATAATCTGGCAGTTTGCCAAATTCATTAAGCGATTGTTCGCGCAGTTCGACGCCAATGCATTTTTGAAAATCACGAACAATTTCCGGATAAGGCGCAGGACCAACCACAGAGCCGATAATATAATAAGTATCAGTTATATTCGTCGACCAATAGCGAATCGCCTCGCTGGTGGCGTCTTTAAGCGTGCCAGTGCCGCAAGTAACCGGAACAACTTCAGCGCCCAAAAGTTTCATGCGGAAAACGTTAAGCTTCTGCCGCTCAATATCTTCAACGCCCATGAAAATTTTACATTCCATACCGAAAAGCGCCGCCACAGTTGCAGTAGCTACGCCATGTTGCCCCGCGCCAGTTTCAGCTATAACTCTGCGCTTGCCCATTCGCTTTGCCAATAATGCTTGACCAAGTGCGTTGTTAATTTTGTGCGCGCCGGTATGAAGTAAATCTTCACGCTTGAGATAAATTTTAGCCCTGCCATAATGTTTAGTTAGATTTTCAGCGAAATATAAAAGCGTCGGACGCCCAGCGTATTTCTGCAGATAAGTTTTAAATTCAGCCAAAAAATTTGCGTCGTTCTTGTACTGCGCGAATGCCTGTTCCAATTCCATAAGCGCGGGCATAACCGTTTCCGGTACAAATTGCCCGCCGTATTTACCAAATCGTTTGTTCAAATTAATTCTCCTTTAGCCTAAATCTAGCGCTGCTATAAATAATCCATCCGCGAAAAACAAATTTTATAAAAAAACTTTTAGCCTAAATCTTGTAACCGATTAATTTATTTACAAAAAATATTTTGCCAGTTGAAAGTTTTAGCCCAAATCTAGCGACCGCCATAAATAATCTACACGCGCCTTAACTTCCGGCGTCATCGAAATTTCGTCCGGCCAATCGCGCAGATGTCCTTCTTCGCGCCAAGTTTTAGTCGCGTCAATTCCCAATTTCGCGCCCCACTTTGCATAGGGAGACGAATGGTCAAGCACATCTAGCGGTCCGTGTACAATTTCTAAATCGTGTTCAGCGTCAATGTTATTGAAAACGCGCCAGGCAACTTCGCTCAAATCCTGCACATTCACGTGGGCGTCAACAACGATAATCATTTTAACGTTCATCATTTGCCCCAATCCCCAGAGTGCGTGCATAACTTTTCGCGCCTGCATCGGGAAAGTTTTATTTATCGACACAATAACGCAATCATGAAAGACGCCCTCAAGCGGCATATTAATATCGATAATCTCCGGAATAATTTGCTGAAGTAACGGCAGGAAAATTCGCTCGGTTGCCTTTGCCATATAGCAATCTTCCATTGGCGGCTTGCCAACAACCGTCGCGGCGTAAATCGGATTTTCGCGGTGCGTTATGCAGGTTATGTGAAAAACCGGATAATTATCAGCCAGCGAATAATAGCCGGTGTGGTCGCCGAAAGGTCCTTCACGCCGCATTTCGTTTGTATTGACGTAGCCTTCCAAAATAATCTCGGCAGTGGCGGGAACTTCCAAATCAACAGTTTTGCACTTGACAAGCTCAACCGATTTATGGCGCAGGAAACCCGCAAAAACCATTTCGTCAACATCGCGCGGCAAAGGCGCAGTCGCCGCATAAGTCGTTACTGGGTCAGTGCCAATCGCAACCGCCACTTCGATTTTGTCAGAGCCTTCAATTTGCGCGTCACGAAAATTATCAGCGCCGTTTTTGTGAATGTGCCAATGCATACCGGTTGTAGTCGAATCATATTTTTGCAGGCGGTACATTCCAACATTGCGCTTGCCGGTTTTCGGATTTTTAGTAAAAACCAGCGGCAAAGTTATAAAAGCGCCGCCGTCTTGAGGCCAGCATTTTAAAATCGGAATTTTATCCAGGCTGGGGCGTTCGTCAACAACTTCTTGACACGGCGCATTTTTCACGTACTTTGGAAAATTAATAACCTTGCTGCCGGTCGAAATGATATTGACAATGTTCATGCGATTTTTCATTGACAGGTAAGGCAACTTCAAAAGTTCGCGAATGTCATTAGCGGCGTCATCAAGTTTCTCAACGCCCAGCGCCAGAGACATTCTTTCGTAACTGCCAAATTGATTCATTAAAACCGGCATATCGTAGCCGCGCACATTTTCAAAGAGCAGCGCCACATTTCGCCCGTCACGAAATTTTGAAACGCGGTCGGTAATTTCAGTAATTTCTAATTCGGCGTTAACGGGAACTTTAATTCGCCGCAACAGCCCGCGCCGTTCCAATTCAGCAATAAATTCGCGTAAATCTTTATAAGCCATAAATTAAGCCGCTTCTCTCTCGTCAATATCGGCGGGCATTTCAACGTCGCGCAGGACGTTAATTCTGCCGAGCCCAATTCCGCTCATACCAACTTCATTCAGATAATCGGTAAGCACGCCCTCGCAAGTATCGTATTCGCCGACGATTTTTAAATTTTTGAGCATATCATAATCGTCGCCGCCCGCGAATTGAAAATCCGTCGCCGCCATAGTGTAAATTTTGTTATCGTCAACCGGTTTGCCATTGATGAAAATATCTTCGACGCGGTGTCCAACAGGTTTAGTCGGGTCGAAGCTAAAACTCATACCGCTAACATTCAAAAAGCCGCCAAATGACGCAGGATAGCCGTAAACCGAATGTTCGAGCATAGCGCGAATAGTTTTGCCGTCAATTTCAGCCTTGCGAACGGTATTGCCGAACGGGAAAATCGCCATAACATTGCCGAGCGTAACATCGCCTGCGGGCAAATCGGTTCTCATACCGCCGCCGTTCATAATCGCAATATCAGCGCCCGTACGCCAGCGCAGAGCGTCAGCGCAAAGATTACCAATTTCAGATTCGCCGCGACGCAAAATCAATCTGTCAGCCGTCAAAAATCTGTCGCTGTGAGCAACTACTTCATTGAATAATTTTTCATTGCGCTCTTCCATTGCCGCCAATGCATAAGCAATTTTTTCGTCTGGAATCGGCGCAAGTTTTTTCACGTCGTCCGCGTCAAGCAATTCAGCTTTTTTGGAAATAATTTTGTGGTCGCGCAGGTCAATTTCAACGCAACCAAGTTTGTATTCGTGCCAGCCGGTTTGCACAATCAGCGTATTATTAACTGTCAAACCTTCCGGCAAAGTTGTATGGCTGTGCCCGTCGACAATTAAATCAATTCCAGGAACTTCGCGCGCGATTCTTTCGCTGGTAAATTCCGAACTTTCGTCAACGCCCATATGCATTACCGCAATCACGACGTCGCATCTTTTGCGCAGTTTCCTAACCATTTCCCGCGCAGTGTCAATCGGATTCAAAAATTCAACATTCGTCACGTTTGAAGGATTTGTTTTATAGGCACATTCGGGCGTAGACAAACCAAAAACGCCAACCTTGACGCCGCTATCCAATTTGTAAATCCGGTACGCTCTGAAAAGTCTTTTTCCGGTGTTTTTGTCAACGATATTTGCACTGAGCACGGGGAACAACATTTTTTTAGAGAGCGCCTCAAGTTGCGCCGAGCCGTAATTAAAATCGTGGTTGCCAGGAACCATCGCGTCAATTCCAGCCGCATTTAACAGCGGAATAATATTTTCGCCGCGGCTGATATTGATTCTGGGCATGCCGTGCAGAGTGTCGCCCGCGTCAAACCAGAAAACTTTTGAACTGTTCGACTTGACAGCTTTAACAACTGCCGCCATTTCAGCCAGCCCAATACTTTGCCCGCCGTCATCTTCCGCCATAACTCGCGCGTGCATATCATTTGTATGGAAAATTATTAATTTGTCCGTGCCATCAGCCGCACTGCCGATTTTTGGCAAAACTAAAATTATCAGTGTGATTAATAAAAATTTTAACTGCTTCATAAAAATTACTCACTTTCTCAAAATGTGTTTAACGATTCTGTAGGCTATTTCGTAAAGTAAACCGATTGGTATTGCCAGCGAAATTTGGCTGATAACGTCCGGCGGCGTGATTATCGCACCAATTACGAATGACACAAAAAATATTAAATGCCGGTACTTGCCGAGAAATTCGCTCGTTAAAAATCCTAACTGCGCCAAAACTATTACGACCAGCGGCAACTCGAAGACGAATCCGAATGGCAGCATGAACATTATCACAAAATCGAAATAATTTTGGAACGAAAACATTGTTTGCAAATTTTCAGTGCTGAATCCCATAAAAAATTTCAGCGCGATTGGCAAGATTAGGAAAAACGAAAACGCCAGCCCTGCGAAAAATAAAATCACTGACGCCGGTACAAGTATTCCCAAAACTGCGCGCTCAGATTGCGTCAACGCGGGCAGGAAAAATTTCCAGACGTGAAAAAAAATTATCGGCAGGGCAATTAAAAACCCAGCGACAATATCAATTTTTAAATATGTGAAAAACGCTTCGCCAGGCTGCATGTAATAAAGTTTGCCGACCGGCGCTGTTAAAAAATTTGTAATTTCGTCCAGAAAAAAATATGCGATACCACTACCGGCGACGATTGCCAATAAGGATTTGATGATTCGCGAGCGCAATTCTTCCAAATGCGCCGTTAATGACATTGTGCCGTCATCCGTGGGTTGCTCTTGTTTTAATTTATCAGCGGGCGCTGTCATTTTTATCAGTCTTATTCGTTACGTCGATAGTTTTTGCATCTTCGGAGTTAGCCTGTTTAAATTCTTTGATACTTTGACCGAGTGCTTTGCCGACGCCAGGAAGTTTGCCTGGACCAAAAACCACTAAGCCAATAATCAAGATTAAAACGAGCTCCGGTACACCAATTCCAAACATAGTAACGCTCCTTTCCAAAAACAATTAAGCAATTTCGACAATTATATCACAAAGTTTGTCGATAACAATAGAAATTTTTGGACAAATTAAAAACTCCCCGCCGCGTTGACGAGGAGCGGAAATTTATTTTCCGGAAAGATTTTATTCGATGTGCCGCCTGTAGTTTCTGCATAGTCACAAACTTTAACAATAACAAAAAACTTTTTGACAAATTAAAAACTCCCCGCCGCGTTGACGAGGAGCGGAAATTTATTTTCTGGAAAAAATTTTATTCGATAGTGCCGCTTGTAAGTTTCTGCATAGTTGTATCGAAACGGTGCATAAGTTCATTGTAAGTTTGGGAAGTGATGTCGGGCATTGAACTATTGCCAGTCATGCTGTTCCACTGAACGCCGGCTTGTTTGAAACCTTCCTGCACAGCCGCGCGCATTTCTTCAAGTTTTTCGGGGTCGCCGCCTGCGAATGCTTCAGCGAGTTTGAAAATTCTATCGGAAACTGCGCCCACTGACCAATCGCCGCCGTCCGCAACAGCCTTAGCCGCGTCTTCGGGGTTTGTAGCAACTTCGGGAATTGAGAACAGCGAAGAATCAATTTGTTTGCCGCCGAAAGTCGAAATACCGCCGTTGTTAATCCAGCCTTGCAATTTGTCATTATGCTCAGTGAGAACTTGAATCATGAGGTTAAGCATAGTTTGTTCCTGCATAGCAATATCGTCTTTGAGCGATTGAACTTGATTTGCGGAAAGTCCCTTAGTTTCTGAAGTTTCTGATTGAACGGTTTCCTCGGCTTGAGCCGCCGCCTGTTTAGCTTCATCGGAAATGTCAACTTCAAAAGCGTTGCCGATTGAGGAAGTTGCAGATTCGGTTTGTTGAGCCGTGGTTGAGTAAGCGCCGTAAGCGGATTTAGCCGCCGCGTTTTTGTTTGTTGCAACGATTTGTCCCAAATTTTGAGTTGCCGCATTGGAAATTGTAGTTACATCCATGTTAATACCCTCCTTAGGTAATAAAAAAACTCTATCGTCAAGGCGAATCGCCCCGATTTTTTAAATCATCAACAATTCCATTAAGCTCATATGCGGTACATATTTAATATCGAGTTTGCCTTCGGGCGTCAATGGAGCGTCAAAATCCGGCACTGGCACAAGGTGCGGCTTAATTCGGGTGCGGTCGGTGATTTTGCCGTCTTCGTACGTTGTAATGACAATCGAGCCGTCCGGTTTGAAATGTTTAATAGTTTCGATAGTTTTTGCGGCGGTACTTTGACTATCGGCAACGGAACTGACGCCGCCGCTCATCTGCGCGATTTGCTGTTGAAGAATTTTTGCGTAGTCGGAATTTGCGCCGACAACATTGCCGCTGTTAGAATTAGTTGAAACTTTTGCCACGGTTGAAATTAATTCGGGCGAAGCGGTGATGTTCCACGCGCTCATATTTTCAACGCTCCTTTCGCATAAATTTAGACAAACCAATTCAAATACTTTATCGGCATTTTTTGCGCACAGCTTAACAATTTTTTTCTTGAAAATGCAAATTATGATTGCTATAATCGGAAAAGATTTTTTTAGAAAGGTGATATTAATGAATCAGAAAGGTTTTGCCACGCTGGAAGTTATTTTGATGGTCGTTGTAATTGGGATTTTGGCAACAATAGCCGTGCCTCGATTTACCGATATTACAACCAAAGCAAATACTGCAAAAGTTCAAGCAGATTTATCAACGCTGGACAGCGCCAGTCAAGTTTATTACATGGAAAAAGGCGAATATACTGATGTAGCCGGATTAAAATCTGGCGGCTATTTGAATGCAGAACCTACAGCTCCAGAAGGTTCAATTTATCTTGGGAGTTCAACCGCTACGAAAATTACAAGCGCTGAATATGGTGTTGAGCAAACCGGCAATAACGCGGGGCGGGCATATATTACAATCGATTCTGCAAAAAAATATATTGAAGATATCGGCAAAAAATAATTTGAAATTTTGTGGACTGCGGCTGAAGTTTTTGGTCGCAGTTTTTTTTATTGGCTTATCGACGCTGTGAATTATTAATGTTATAATGACTGAAATTTTGTTGAAAGGAGGCAGAGATTTTGACGAAGCAAAGGACTTTAAAAAAATCGGTGAGCGTATTGGGCAAAGGCTTACATTCGGGCGTGGAAGTTCAGCTGAAATTGAATCCGGCGGGAATTGACAGCGGAATAATTTTTGTACGAACGGATTTATCAGACGCGCCGAAAATTCACGCGACGGCGGCGAATGTAACTTCGACTGTTCGAGCGACGACTTTGGAAGAAAACGGCGTCAAAGTTTTCACGGTCGAACATTTAATGAGCGCGTTCAATGCTTGCGGCGTGGATAATTGCTTGGTGGAAATGGATTCTGAGGAGCCGCCGGTTTTGGACGGAAATTCAATCGGTTTCTGCGATATGATTAAAAGCGCCGGTACGATTGAACAAGACGCCGAGCGCCGTGAAATTCGCATTGAAAAAATTTATCGCGCAGATTCTGACGACGGCAAAAAATTTATTCTGGCGTTGCCGTATGACGGATTCAGAGTAAGTTTTACTTCGATTAATCCGCACCCGCTGATTGGCGTACAATTCGAGGATTTTGAAATTACCGAAGAAATTTACCGCGCTGAAATTGCTCCTGCGCGAACTATCGCTTACGAAAAAGAAGTTGACGCTTTGCGCGCAATGGGCTTAGGACGCGGCGGGAATTTGCAAAACGTGATTGTTTATAATGACAGCGGCTGGCTGAATGAACTTCGCTATGCTGATGAACTTGTGCGCCACAAAATTTTAGACGTTATCGGCGATATGCGGCTTGCCGGTTTTTTGAAATGTCATATAATCGCCGTTGCGTCCGGTCACGCGCTCAATACCGCATTGGCTAAAAAAATTTTCGCGGATTTTCTAATCGAACCTTAATAATCATTAAATATAAATTCAGATGGGAGAGATATAAATGGTATTGGAAATTGAAGAAATCATGAAGATACTTCCACACCGTCCGCCCATGCTCCTTGTTGATAGAATTTTGGAAATTGAGCCCTTCAAATCGGCAACCGGCTTAAAAAATATCACGATGAATGAGCCGCAATTTGTAGGACATTTCCCTGGACATCCGATTATGCCTGGAGTTTTGCAGCTTGAGGCAATGGCGCAGGTTGGCGGCGTGGCAATGCTTTATCCGGAAGAACATCGCGGCAAAATTGCGCTTTTTGGCGGCATGGATAATATTAAATTCAAGCGCCCAATCGTTCCTGGCGATACGCTCATTACCAAAGCCGAAATCGTGAAAGTCCGCGGCGTTTTTGGTGTTCTTCATGCTGACGGTTACGTCGACGATAAACTTGTCTCGTCTGCAGATTTTAAATTCGCATTGAAGACTAACGACGAGCTTTTTGGTTTGAGGAATAAGGATTAAAGCGCAATCGATTTCTTAAACAGGAGCTGAAATGAAATGTTAAAATTGGAAAGCAAGGGCGAATCTTTTATTCACGAAAGCGCGGTAGTTTCGCCGAGCGCCAGAATTGGGCGCAATGTTACAATCGGTCCGTACAGCGTAATTGGCGATGACGTTGAAATTGGCGACGGCTCAGAGATTGGACCTAACGCGGTTATCGCGCAGTACACCAGCATTGGCAAAGACTGTAAAATTTTTCAATTCGCGTCGGTTGGTGAAGTGCCGCAGGATTTAAAATTCAAGGGCGAGCGCAGTTATACGTTTATTGGCGACAGGACTGTGATTCGCGAAGGCGCAACGATTCACCGCGCAACCGGCGAAGATAATGAGACGCGCGTTGGTACGGATTGTTTATTAATGGCGTATATTCACGTGGCGCATAATTGCGTTTTGGGCAACCACGTTATCATGTCGAATCTGGCAAGCTGTGCCGGTCACGCTACCGTTGAAGACAGGGTTGTAATTGGCGGTATGGCGGGCGTTCATCAGTTCGTGAAAATCGGCAGAAACGCAATGGTCGGCGGTATGAGTAAACTGGTTCAAGACGTCGTGCCATATACGATTGTTGACGGACATCCGGCTAAAGTTGTTGGTTTGAATAATGTTGGAATTTCTCGCGCAGGGATACCGCTTGAATCGCGTAGGCTTATTAAAAAGGCGTATAAAATTTTGTACCGTTCGGGCTTGAGTTTAGCTGAAGCTATCGCGGTGATTGAGCAGGAAGTTGATTCGTGCGAGGAAGTTGAACATTTTCTTAGATTTTTGAGGAATGCAGAGCGCGGGATTTGCCGAGAGCGCCGCGATTCTGAGTAGGGTAGGGAAAAGGGTCTAGATTCTAATCACTAATCCCTAACCCCTAGAAAACGGAGGTAGTTAAATGGAACGATTGGGACTTTTGGCGGGCGAAGGAAGATTGCCCGTCGAATTTGTAAGGGCGGCGAGTCAACTCGGCTATGAAGTTTACGCTATTGGACTTTTGCCGGAAACAGATCCGCAAATTGCCGATTTCGCCAAAGATTATCAGCAAATCAGCGTCGCTCACCTTAACGCAATTATAAATTATCTTACCAGTAACCAGATTAAAAAAGTCACGATGATTGGCAAGGTTACCAAGGAATTATTATTCAACGGCAAAGTACAGCCCGACGCGAAAATGTTGGAGCTGATTATGGCGTTGCCCGACCGCAGCGACGATACAATTATGATGGCGTTTGTTCACGAATTGGCGATGAACGGGCTGACTGCATTTGACCAAACCGCGCTGATTAGAAAATTGATACCGAAACGCGGCACGATAACCGAGCGCCAGCCTACTAGCGTTGAGCGTCAAGATATGGAATACGGCTTATTGATTGCCAAAGAATTAGGGCGGCTGGATATTGGGCAAACGGTTGTTGTAAAAAATCGCGCAGTGATGGCGCTTGAGGCGATTGAAGGTACTGACGCCTGCATAATTCGCGGCGGAAAATTGGCGAATGGTGGCGCAGTTGTGGCGAAAGTTTCAAAGCCTAATCAAGATAAACGTTTCGACGTGCCGACAGTTGGCAAGCGGACGGTTGAAGTTATGGCGGAAGTTGGGGCGACGGCGCTTGCGATTGAAGCTTATAAAACTTTGCTGGTTGACCGCGAAAGTACCGTCGCGTTTGCCGAAGAGCATGGTATAGCGATTGTTGCCATGTAAAATTTTTTTGAGCATTGCGGAGGGGGTGAAGATTTGAAGATAATGTTATCAGCCGGAGAGGCGTCGGGCGATATTCACGGCGCGAGTTTAGCCGCTGAAATGAAAAAACTTTCGCCGGAAGTTGAACTATTTGGAATGGGCGGCGACAAAATGCGCGAGGCGGGCGTTCGTATCGTCAAGGATTACAAAGAATACAATGTTATGGGCGTTGTCGAAGTGGTTAAAAATTTGCGGCGGATTTTTAAATTACTGGACGAATTAGCTGAAATTGTGCGAATCGAAAAGCCGGATTTACTCGTGCTGATTGATTATCCAGATTTTAATTGGCGCTTGGCGGCGAAGGCTAAAAAATTTGGCGTAAAAATTTTGTCGTACATACCGCCGTCAGCCTGGGCTTGGCGAAAGGGACGTGCGGCTCAATGCGCAAAAATCGCCGATGAATTTATCGCAATTTTCCCGTTCGAGTTGCCGGTTTATGAAGACGCCGGAGCGAAAATTTGTTTCCTGGGCAATCCATTAGTCGATACAGTCAAAGCAGAATTTTCACCGGCAGAGGCGCGTAAATATTTTGGCGTCAATGAAAATGAGCACGTTGTACTTTTAATGCCTGGCAGTCGTCACCAAGAAATAAAATTGCTATTGCCTGAAATGTTGAAGGCGGCAAAAATTATCAGCGAAACGAAAACTGCGCGATTTTTCCTGCCGATAGCTGACAGCGTTGACGAATCGGAAATTTCACGGCAAATAGCGGCGGCGGGCGTCGAAGTTACGCTGACAAAAAAATATCGCTACGATTTAATGAGCATAGCGGACGCGGCGGTGGCAACTTCCGGCACGGTAATTTTGGAAGCGGCGCTAATGGGTTTGCCGTGCGTCGTTGTTTACAAAATGGCTAAGGTTAATTTTTTAATCGGCAAATTTTTGGTGAAAATCGAACACATCAGCTTGCCGAACCTTTTACTGAATAAGCGAATCCAGCCGGAACTTTTGCAGGACGAAGTTAAAGCCGAAACCATTGCTGAAGAAATTATCAAGCTGTACCGCGGCGAATTTCACCGTGAAAAAGTCGTTGACGAATTGAAAAATGCCTGCGCGAGATTGGGCGATAAGGGCGCGGCTACTCGCATTGCTAAAAAAATTCTGCGCGTCGCTGAAAATCAATGAAAAATTATCGCAGGCTCTTAGCGTATATCAAGCCGTACCTCGGCAGGTTGGGCTTGGCTGTCATTTGCATAATCATTGCGTCCGGCGCGAATTTATATTTGCCGTGGATTATCAAGGATATGATTGACAAAGTTTTAGCCGAGCGCGATATGGCTATGCTGAATATAATTTCGGTGAGTATCGTCGTAGTTTTTGCCGTCCGCGGATTTTTTTACTATTGGCAGTCGTATTTGGTTTCATATATTGGTCAGCGCGTGGTTGTGGACGTGCGTGAAGTTATGTTTTGCAAATTTCAGCGAATGCCAATGGCTTATTTCGACAAACACCAAACCGGCGAAACTATGAGCTACGTTACAAATGACGTGACGGCGATTCAATCAGCGCTTGTTGACAATCTAATCGAATTTTTCACAGAAGCGGCAATATTGGTCGGCTCAATCGTCTTAATGCTGTACATCGATTGGAAATTGACGCTCTTAACAATGATAACAGTGCCGATGGTCGGCGCGGCGATGAAAATATTTGGGCGCAAAATCAAAGGCGCAAGCAAATTAATACAAGAGCGGCTCGCTGACATAACGGCGCTGTTGCAGGAAAGTATTTCGTCAATCCGCGTGGTAAAATCTTTCGTGCGTGAAGATTATGAAGTGAAACGGTTTCGCGCAGAAAATGTTTTAAATTTCCAGGCGGTAATGAAAAATGTACAACTCACCAGTTTATTGACGCCGACGGTAGAATTTTTAGCGGCGCTGGCAGTAACTTTCATTGTGTGGTTCGGCGGCTACGAAGTTGTCAATGGAATAATGAGCGCGGGCTCATTGGTGGCGTTTTTGACGTACGCGGTAAATTTGGCAAATCCGGTAAAAAGACTTTCGCGAATTTACGGGCGAATGCAGCAGGCAATGGCGGCGATTGACAGAATTTTTTCGGTGCTGGATATGGAAGAAACAGTTAATGACAAACCGGACGCAATTAAAATGCCGAAAGTTCAAGGGCAAGTCAGCGTCGAGAATGTAACGTTTTCGTACGACGATAAACACAATGCGCTGGAAA
The DNA here is from genome assembly GCA_905234705.1 of uncultured Selenomonadaceae bacterium. Lineage (GTDB taxonomy): Bacteria > Bacillota > Negativicutes > Selenomonadales > Selenomonadaceae > Quinella. The sequence continues at coordinate 20,680 of CAJOIB010000011.1, forward strand.
ATGTCAGCTTTGAAGTTGAGCCTGGGCAAATGATAGCGTTTGTTGGACCGAGCGGCGCGGGTAAATCCACCATTGCGAATTTAATTCCGCGGTTTTATGATGTAAATGAAGGCGTGATAAAAATTGATGGCATTGACATTCGCGACGTAACTTTAAATTCACTGCGCGAGCAAATTGGAATTGTGCCGCAGGAAACTTTGCTTTTCAGTACGACGGTTATGGAAAATATTCGCTACGGCAGATTGGACGCGACGGACGAGGAAGTTATCGCGGCGGCTAAGGCGGCTAATGCTGATAAATTTATTTGCGATTTGCCGAATGGTTATCAGACGCAAATTGGCGAGCGCGGCTTGAATTTGAGTGGCGGGCAACGTCAGCGAATGGCGATTGCGCGGGCGATGTTGAAGAATCCGCAGATTTTGATTTTGGACGAGGCAACCAGCGCGCTTGACACGGAGAGCGAAAAAATTGTACAGGCGGCGCTTGACGAACTGATGATTGGGCGCACGAGTTTTGTAATTGCGCACAGGTTGAGCACGATTTTTAATGCGGATCAGATTTTTGTTATCGACAAGGGCAGGATTTGCGAACACGGCACGCACGATGAACTTTTGAAAACGGGCGGCGTGTACAGCAACCTTTACAATATTCAATTCAGCAAAGTTTAAGTTAATAAAAAATTTATTTTTGCCGATTATTTTTAATGAGTGCTTAATGTTCATAGTTTATTATTTAATTGCTTAAGGATAATTTAAGGAGGTATGGACAATGAAAACAAAATTTGGTTTACTGGGGATGCTGTTAACGGCGCTGTTGCTGTTAACGGGCATTCGAGCGGAAGCCTCGCCGGCTAATATTGACTGGAACAAAAATGTTATCACGGTAACCGGCATGGGCGTTCCCGCTCAAGGTACTCACGCAGCGCAGGCAAGGATTACGGCAAGGCGCGCGGCTATGGTTGATGCTTATCGTCAATTAGCGGAAATTGTTGAAGGCGTGAATATCGACGCTGAAACAACCGTTGTTCAAGCTATGGCTAATGATATAGTCAAAGCAAAAGTTCAAGGCGTTATCAAGGGCGCTCAAATTATTGAAGAAAATGTTACTTCTGATGGCGGCTATGAAGTTGTGATGCAGATGCCGCTTTTTGGCGCGGGCGGGCTTGCTGAAGCTGTTATCGAACGCCCAGAGCGCATTGAACCTTTTCCGCCGCCTAAACCTTCGCCCTCAACAACTGTAACTATTACCGTTCGCGGCGGCTATACCGGTCTTATCATTGACTGCCGCGGATTGCGCAAACACATTAACCCCGTTATGAGTCCTGTTATCAAAAATGCTGACGACGAAAAAATTTACGGCTACAAAAATATCGACCCCGATTTTGTGAATGAATATGGCATGGTCAGCTACGCAAAAAGTATGAATGAAGCTTCTCGCGCAGGTTCTAATCCGCTGATTGTTACGGCGATTGACCTTGTTGACCACAATGCTAATCCGGTTGTCAGCGTCGAAGATGCGAATTTGATTCTTAGCGAAAACCAAGTTTCACATTTCCTTGATGATACGGCAGTTGTTTTCCTCTACTAAGATTTAAATTTTCCACAAAAAAATTAATCCCCAACTCAGCGGCTGGGGATTTTTTATTTAGTGAATGTAGAGCGGCTCAATGATTTTTTGCGCGATGCGTTCTTTCAAAAGTTTAAAGCCCTTGAAAACAGTTTCGGGTTTTATTTGCGCGATGCAATGAGACTTTCCGATAACTTTGCAACCGTAAGCATTATGCGGAAGTTTAGGATTTGTGCATTCCGGCAGAGCGTGAGCAGGCTGAATGACAACGCTCGGCACGCCGTAAGGATAATATATCAAGTGAATATCATAAGGTTTGAGCGGCAAATCAGCAGGAAATGACGTAATTTCCAGGACAGGACAATTAAACGCCGCGGATATATCTCGCGTGCCGGTATCGCCGCCAATGTACATATCGCAATTTTTTAAAATGGGCGCACTCTGCCGATAACTGATTTTGTCTGTCGTGTCAATGATATGTTCGGCGTAAATTTCCGGCGCAAAATTTTTCAGCTTTTCCGCTTGCAGTAAATCTGATTGACCGCCACCCAAAATTACAAAAGTTGCAGTGGGCTCTTCAGCTAAAATCATTTCAAAAACTTTGGCGTACATTTCCGGCGGATAACATTTACGCGGATGACTGCTTGCCATTGAAAAACCGAAAATTGGCTTTGTAGCTTTTTGAAGATAGGATTCAGCAACAGCGGCGTCGCGGGCGGTGTACCAAATTTCCATTTTCCGATTGGCAACGGGCGCGTGCAGAAAATAATCGACGACCGCCAAATGAGAATCCACTCTGTGACAGGGCAATGGATAACGCGGGACAATATGATTGGCAAGATTAATCAGATAATTGTATGGTATCCAGCGCGTGGCAGTCCAAGCGTATTCTTCTTCAGCGTCGTCGTAAATCGGCGTGGCGATTCTGTGAGCCGCACCGCTCAAATACATTGTGAAGAAAGTCAGCGGAAATAGCGCCAGCGCATAGCAAATATCAAAATGGCGCGGCAGCAAATTTTTTTCCGCAAAACTCAGCGATTGATGGTACATTTCGTTAAAATCGCCGTGGCGGTATTTAATATCGCTCAAAATAATTTTATCGACGTAAGGGCAGCATTCCGCCATATTCAGCAAAGATTTTGTGATTAGCAAAGTTATACTTGCGTCAGGATAGAGCCGCCGAATTTCGCGAATAGTAGCTGATTGAATTATGAAATCGCCCACTCCGGCGTCGCAGATAATCAAAATATTAATTTGTTTATCAATAAATCGGGGGGAGGTAGACGATTGTCGGTAACCGGCTTCAATAAATTTAGGTTCGATGTAGTTAACAAATTCCGCCAGATTAAAATTGCCGGTTTGAAGTATTCGATTGTAAAAATCTTTCAGCGCGTTAATCACAATGTCAACATTTTTCTGTTCGACTTGCAAAAAATTTCAACCTCCTCAGCAAAAAATTTTATTGGAGCGATTTTAGCATACAGAATTAAATTTGACAATTTCGGCGTTCGGAAAAAAATTTTATCAAAAGTTCGCGGCACTCATTTTCCAAAATTCCGGCAGTGATTTTAAGCTGATGATTCAGCGCAGGATTATTTGTGATATTAAACAGCGATTCAACTGCCCCAAATTTCGCGTCTACAGCCCCGTAGACAAGCCTTTGAACTCGACTTAGTATCAAAGCCCCAGAGCACATTGGACAGGGCTCTAGCGTGGCGTACAGCGTTAAATCGGATAATCGTCGCCGCCCCAATTTTTTACTCGCCTCGCGCAGAACAAGCATTTCAGCATGAGCCGTTGCGTCATTTAGTTGCTCAATGCGATTGTGATTGCCGCAAATTAAAATGCCGCCCTCGTCAACAAGGACAGCACCTATCGGAACTTCGCCTTCTTCGTACGCCTTCATAGCTTCGTCAAGAGCCAGACGCATATTTTTTTCGTCCGCCAACATTCAATCACTCCTATTGCAATAACGCTTCCAAACTTAACCCGCTGGTATAAAATAAAGATTGTGTGCCAATGCTCGTCAAATCCAGATTATAAGCTTCGGGAATTGGGCTAGCCTTGTTAGGTGTGGATTTTTTGCTCATAGCCCGCCGCAGTTCCTCAAGAAAAGAACTTTCCTTATCGCCGTGATTATTGCGGCTGTCGAATCTGCGTCCAACGTCATTATCGACTGGCTTTACTCTGGTAATAGGTTCAATGCGCTCAATCATTTTCAAAACCCCCTTCCATTCAATTACTATATCGTTATATTACGAAAAAAAATAAACCCCTTTTCAGGGGTCAGGGACAAGGGGCAAGGGGTCAGGGGTTTGAATCACTATTCCCTTTTCACTTTACACTGTTCACTTACTTAAGAGCGTCGCCGAGTTTGGAATTGGTATTGCGCGCCGCCTGAACGCTTTCGTCAAATTTAGCCTTTTCTTCGTCGGAGAATTGAATCTCAACGATTTTTTCACAGCCCTCTTTGCCGAGAATGACAGGAACGCCAATGCACAAATCCTTTTCGCCATATTCGCCATCAAGATAAACACAGCACGGAATAAGCTTTTTCGCGTCAAGAGCAATAGCTTCAACAAGAGCCGCCGCCGCTGCGCCAGGTGCATACCAAGCCGATGTTCCCAAAAGTTTCGTACAGGTCGCGCCGCCAACTTTCGTAGCCTCAACAGCTTTGTCAAGCGCCTCTTTGCTCAAAAGTTGAGTTACCGGAATGCCGCGGTAAGTCGCAATGCTCGCAAGCGGTACCATTGTTTTATCGCTGTGTCCGCCAACTACCATGCCGTCAACGTCAGTCGGCGTCGCAGGATAACCAGCCTCATTGAGCGCTTCAGCAAGATAATAGCGGAAACGACTGCTGTCCAACATGCCGCCTTGACCAATAACGCGATTTCTCGGAAGTTTGGAATCTTTCAGCGTCAAATAAGTCATTGCGTCCATCGGATTTGAAATGATAATCAAAATTGCGTCCGGCGAAAATTCAAGAATCTGGTCGACAACGCTTTTAACGATTTTTGCGTTAGTGCCAATAAGATCTTCGCGGCTCATGCCAGGTTTGCGCGGAATGCCCGACGTAATAACGACAACTTGAGAGCCCGCCGTCGCCGCATAATTATTCGTTACGCCCTTAACCGTCGTGTCGAAATTGAGCATATGCGAGGTTTGCATAATGTCCATAGCTTTGCCTTCGGACAAACCTTCTTTAATATCAATCAAAACAACTTCGCTCGCAAAGCCTTTCGTCGCCAAAACATTAGCAACGGTCGCGCCAACATTACCAGCACCAACTACTGTAACTTTCATTTAAAAAATCCTCCTCAAATTTTATTCTGCCGGTGAAAAATCCTCTTTGCCAACGCCGCACAGCGGGCAAACAAAATCTTCCGGCAAATCTTCAAATTTAGTACCAGGCTCAATCCCATTATCGGGATCGCCCGCTTCTTCGTCGTATTCATAGCCGCAAACATTACAAACGTACTTCATCTGCCAACCCTCCTAAAAAATCTTCAAACGAATTTTAACACAACTTGCGAATTTGTCGATAGGAAATTTTAAAAAACTTGATAGATAAATTTGCCTTTGCTATAATCTGCGCAGGAGAGGATATTTTTGGCTAATAGAAATATTTTTGAAATGCTCGGGTTGGAATTTGACCCGCCGGATAATTTGAAAAAAATTCGCGCGGCGCACGAAAATTGGAAAAAACGCCTAACCGCCGAATTGAATACAACCGTTGAACCGGAACGCTTAACTGCCATAAAAGCGGAACTGGCGATGGATAATTATATCACACAGGCGATTGAAAATCCGCGGTTGCGTCAACGCGAAGCTAAGGCTTTGAAAGACGCCCGCGTCGAACAATTGCGCCTGTACATCGACATTCAGCGCGGCGAAACTTCCGGCACTCTGCAGGTTAATCAATCTCAAATTAAACAAATCAAAGACAAATTGAAACTTAGCGCCGAGACGATTGAAACTACGTACGTTGAGCAGGGCTTTGAAATCAAAAAGGCGCGCACGGATAAATCGATAACCGGAATTTTGAATGCGTTTTTCGTGGCGGATTCGATTATGGCGGAATTGCAGAAAAATTTTTCCGATTTTCAAACCGTGCCCGATGAAAAAAATTATCCTTGGTCGGCGAATGTTCATGATTTGTATGAGCTGGCGTATTATTTGGAAGGGCAGATTGAGCCGTCAGCGGATTTTTACAAGCGCCGCGATACTGACGAACTGCGCGAAATTTTTAAGGCTGAGGCTAAGAAAGTTTCAGCGCCAATTCCCGCGTGGCAGTCGATTAAAGCGCTGTTGAATCTCGCGCAGACGCAAATCTTTAATTCGGACGAAAACCGCTTTAAGTACGACCATTCGCTGAAAATCGAAACGCTCAATGATTTTTTCGCAAAATTAAAAACCGCGCCCGAAGTTTTCAAACGTGATAAATATTTCGCCGATAATTGTATAAATCGCATTCGCCGCACTTTCCAAAACTTTTTGAATTACGAATTGAGCGCCGCGCTGTACAACAAAGCCGCCGGTTTGCTCAAAGATCCGTACGAATCAACCAGCGACGTTAGCGAAAATTTTTATTGCTTAACCTGCGTTAATTGCGGCGCGTTTGAAAGTTTTCGTACTCGCGAAGAAGCCGAGCAGGCTGTTTGCAAAGTTTGCGGCGAAAATTTTTATATCGAGTGTCCCAAGTGCGGCAAAAAAATTCCGTCCGCAGTTGACCATTGCCCATTTTGCGAATTTTCCTTGACGGAGCTCCGCCGCTATAATTATTACGTCGACCAGGCTAATGCTATGCTTGATTTGGTTGAACGCGGCGCTAAAAATTTTGCCGGTGACATCGAATCGCTTATGTCCGAGGTCATTGAAATTTTCACCAAGGCTAAGCTGGTTAAGCCCGAAGCGCCCGAATTGAGCAAAATCGAATGGCGCATTAACAAAATCGCAACCGCTTTCAAAAATCGCGCGCTCAAAAAATGGGCTGAAGAAAAACTTCCCAGCCTCAGTACGCCGCCCGATACCGCCGTCAGCGATTGTATGGAAATTCTGCGCCGCATTAAAGATTATAAACCTGCGCGAGAGCGTTTGAGACTGATTCAGCCGAAACGCCCATTGAATATCGTTGCCGTGATTAGAAAAAATTTGCCCAAAAATCCTGCCGCCGCGTCGAATATCAGTAAAATTTCTGTCAATGCGAAATCTACCAGCGTAACCGATGCGGCGTCGAATCTGATTTGCACAATCAGCTGGCAGCCCGATAGCGATTTGGGCGTGGTTTATACGCTGATAAAAAAAATTAACGCCATTCCGCAAAATCCTCACGACGGCGAAATTGTCATTGAGAATACTGACAAAATCGAATTTGAAGACGCGAATGTTAAATCCGGCGTTATGTACGGCTACGCGGTTTTTGCGGTGCGGCTCGGCTCATTTTCTGAACCCGCCACCTGCAAAGTTGTTTATTACAGCGACCTTGACGAAAATAAATTAATCGCCAAAACTGAAGACGGGCATTGTACGTTTATTTGGAAGTTGCCTTCAGAAAATTGTTTAGGCGTGCGGATTCTGCGCAGCGACAGGGACGGCAACAATGTTGTCGTGGCGGATTGTGTACAGTCGCCGTTCGTTGACAGGCTCGTTAAAAATCGCAAGCAGTATCAATATTGTTTGCAGTGCGTGTATTATTCGGCGGAAGAGGCGGTTTCAAATATGCAAAAATTTATCGCCGAAGCTAACAAGGAAAAGCTGAATCAAGTTTGGAAAGTCGAACAGGCGTTGCAATACAGCGAAGGTTTGACGGTTAACTTGACGCCAGAATTGCCGCCGCGTCTCATTAAAAATCTTGACTTCAAAGTTATTGGCGGGCGCGTGCGTTTCACCTGGCAAAATTCCGGCGATTTTGTTGTTTGGTTTAAAGAAATTGTTGACGCCAAAAAAGTTCAGCTTCAGCCGAATACTACGTTTGAGCTTGATAAAATTGATGAATTGCTCGGCAACGGGCTGGTATTCCGGCGCGCTGAAAGTTCAGATCAGATTTGCGAATTTGATTTGACGAGCGATTTGATGAAAATTGCGGTGATTAGCGCCACGCACAGCTTAGGTATTGTCAACGAAATTGTCAGCATTGCGGATATTGAGCCGTGCGAAATTGACGCTGATAAAACGAAAATTACGGCTAATCAGCTGAAACTGGTGCTGAAAACTTTGCCGAAAAATATTTACATGATTCATTACAAAGTCAGCAACGAAGATGCGGACGAATTTTACGCGACGGTTGAAGACGCTAAGGAGCGCCACCTTAACCGAATTTACGCTACGAAATATGAGCATGATACTTCGATTACGCAGGCGCATTTGCCGCAAAAAAAGTTGTACATTACAGTTATCGGCGAATACAAACTTTCGGACGGTTCGACGGCGTATTCTGAGCCCAGCACGATGTTTTTGAATAATCGTCCGCGCGCCGAAATTTCTTATTGGTTGGAATGGGGTATGAGCGGGCTTTTTACCAAGACGCCGCAAGCTAAAAATTGCAAGCTGATAATTGAGAGCAAAGCTGATTTTATTCCGAGATTATTTTTGGCGTGTCGCAAGGACGGCTTGACTAACATTGACTTAAAAAATTCCGTGACGAAAGTTTTGGAAGAAATTCCCGAACAGAAAAAGGGCTTGAAAAACGGACATTTAGAAATTTTCTTATCAGATGAACTTTGGGACGAAGTATTATCGGGCGCGAATATAAAATTGTTGACGTTGCCGGAAGATGAACGCTACTTTTTTATGAAGGCGGCGAAGCCCGAAACTTTAACCGTACCGAAAAAATAATACACACCAAAATAAAAAGGCGCTCACGGACGAGCGCCCCCGCGGCGCGCTAGTCACGTGATGTGACTATCCGCGCCGCCCTTTTCTTTGCCAGCGTTTCTTTTCGTGAAAAGAAATGCTGAACTGTTTTTAGAAATTGAACATATTTTTCAGTGCTTGTTTATTGACGTCACGGTTCAACTGCGCAAGGTAAGTTGTAAGCTTAATGGATTTCGGGCAAACTTCGACGCAGTTTTGACTGTTGCCGCAACTGGTAATGCCGCCCTTTTCCATGAGCGCATTTAAACGTTTAGGCGCATCGAATTTTCCGAGCGGGTGCAAATTGAACAGATAAGCTTGAACAGTCGGCGCAGGTCCAATAAAATCTGACTGCGGACCAACATTCGGGCAAGCCTCTAAGCAGCAACCGCAAGTCATACAGTGCGAAATTTCGTAAGCGGTTTGTGCTGTGTACGGATTTTGAATCGGCGCGTCTTTAACGTCCCAAGAGCCGTCAAGTTCAACCCAGCCTTGAATTTTCTTCAAACTCTCAAACATAACGCTCCGGTCAATTAGCAAATCACGAATTACCGGAAATGTTCGCGCAGGTTGCAAATGTATTGGCTTTTTAATTTCGTCGACAAGCGCGCAACAAGCCTGCCGCGCCCTGCCATTAATAACCATCATACACGCGCCGCAAACTTTTTCAAGGCAGTTACATTCCCACGTAACCGGCGGCACTCTCTTCCCGTCAACTGTCACGGGATTTTTTTGTATCTCCATCAAAGCGGCGACAACGTTTAAGCCAGGGCGATAGTCTACATCAAATTCTTGATTGTAGGGCTTTTCGTTTGGTCCGTCCTGCCGCTCGATTATAAATCTGACTTTATCTGGCATGGAAAAAGCTCCTTTCAGTCGCTTTTTAGGGATTAGTGTAAAGGGATTAGGGATTAGTGTTTAAAATCTAGCCCCTAGCCCCTTTTCCCTATACCCTATTCTTTCTTGGCAACAGCGTAATTGCGGGCGCGCGGCTTAATCAAGGAATGGTCAAAATCGCGGTACGTAACAATCGGCTCTTCAGTTTTCGGGTCGTAATTGACGATTGTAATTTTCATAAAGCGTTCGTCGTCGCGCCCCATAAATACCGTTTCTGCTTGCCATTTTCAAGAACAATTTTAGCATGAGCGCCGCGGCTCTCGTCACGCATTCTCGCGCCTTTGGTTATCGCCATCGCGTAAAGAATCATATTGCGAAGTTGACGCACAAACATAGCCTCTTGATTGGCAACCGGCGAATGGTCGGTAATTCCAATGTCATTCCAACGCTTGAGCAATTTTTTCAATTCAACCAGGCAAGCGTCCAAGCCGTTATTGTCGCGCTCAATCGCAACGTATTTGTACATTAAATCGCCCATTTCGTGGTGGAGCTTATGCGCATTTTCCGAGCCGTTCATTGTCAAAATTTTATCGTATTCATTTTGGACTTCGCGGCGCGCGGCTTCTAAATCAGCGTCAGAAAGTTCACTGCCCTTGTTGCCGGTTTTCGCCCACTTCATAGCTTCCGGACCGGAAACAGTTCCCGAATAAGCCGCACTTAAAAGCGAATTAGCGCCCAAGCGATTTGCGCCGTGATATTGATAATCGCATTCGCCGCTCGCCATTAAGCCAGGAATATTCGTATTGTGCACGCGGTCAACCCAAATGCCGCCCATCGAATAATGCACGCTTGGGAAAATTTCCATTGGAACTTTGCGCGGGTCTTGTCCAACAAATTCGCTGTACATTTCCAGAATGCCGCCGAGTTTACGCTCAAGATAGCCGCTGTCAATGTGCGACAAATCCAGATAAACGCGATTTTCGCCGTTAATGCCTAAGCCCATATGCACACAAACTTTGTAAATGGCGCGGCTGGCAACGTCACGCGGCACTAAATTTCCGTACGCAGGATACATTTCCTCAAGGAAATACCACGGCTTACCGTCTTTATAAACCCAAACGCGCCCGCCTTCACCGCGGCAAGCCTCGCTCATTAATCTATTTTTATCTGAGCCTGGAATCGCCGTCGGGTGAATCTGAATAAATTCCGGATTGGCAATTTCCGCGCCCTGCTGATAAACCGCACTAACCGCTGAGCCGTTGCAAATAGTTGACGCAGTACAGCGCCCAAAAACTTGACCAGGTCCGCCAGTTGCCAAAATTACCGTGTCAGCCCTAAACGCGCGAATTTCCATTGTATTCATATTCTGCGCGACTAAGCCGCGACAAATGCCTTCGCGATTTTTGATAATCTTAATAAATTCCCAGAATTCAAATTTATGGACAGAGCCTTTGACTTCCCAGCGTCTAACTTGTTCGTCGAGCGCGTATAAAATTTGTTGCCCCGTCGTCGAACCCGCAAAGCAAGTGCGTTTATGTTTTTGCCCGCCGAAATTTCTCAAATCTAAAACGCCTTCAGAAGTGCGCGTAAATGGTACGCCCATTCTGTCGAACATTTTAATAAGTTTCGGAGCCGCCTCTACCATACCCTTAACAGCAATTTGATCCGCTAAAAAGTCGCCGCCGTAAACCGTATCGTCGAAATGCTCATAAATGCTGTCGTGTTCGCCCTTGGTATCCATACAGGCGTTAATGCCGCCCTGCGCGCAAAGCGAATGTGAACGCTTAACGGGGCAGTATGAAAACAAGTCAACTTCGCCGCCCAATTCGCAAACTTTGATTGTGGCGAGCAAGCCCGAAATACCGCCGCCGACTATTGCAATTTTCTTTTTGCTCATATCTTTAGCCATAAAAAAACCTCCGGTTTTTTAGTGATTATAGTGATTAGAACTATTCACTACTCACTACTCACTACTCACTATCCACTAACTTTACCTCAATAAATGTAATAACTAGACATAAAGGCAACCGTGGCAAGGCAAAGCGCCGCGCAAAGTCCCATGCTAATCAAGCTGATAACATTTTGGGAACGCGGACCTTTGGTAATGCCCCAAGTCATGCAGAATGTTGTAATGCCGTTGCAGAAATGGAAAATCGCCGCCCACATTCCAAGGACGTACAAAATGGCGACAATCGGATTTGAGAACATATTTTGCAAAAGTTCAAATGAAATCGGGTTACCGAGAACGCCCTTAAGATAAATGCGCAGATAGCCAACGTGCCAAATCAAGAATACTACCAAGAACCAAGCCGTCCAACGTTGCAGTGTGAAATTCCAGTTGCGGAGATAGCCAAATCTCAGCGGATTATTATTCGCCTGCAGTGCAATATAAATACCGTAAAGTCCATGGAATAAAAACGGTATGGCGTACATTCCAATTTCAATACTGTAAAAAATTGGCTTAGGAATTTCCTCAACCATGCCCATAACGCCATTGAAGAAAACCGGTCCTGCCAATGCCATTGAGTTTGTGCCGATGTGCTCCAGTATGAAAAAGCCCAGAATCAACAAACCGCACAGCGAATGCAGACGCCGCAAATAAAAAGTTGTGTGAAACATTTTTGCCTCCTTGTTTGTTTAGTGGTCAGTTATCGGTGGTCAGTGGTCGGGGTAAAAAATGCCAATCACTGACCACTTTTCACTGATAACTGGTCACTAGATTTGATTGATATCGAAGTTGCGGAAAGGTTTTTGTCCAATTTCGTAAAAATTATTACCTTCGCAGTCAATGACAACGATAGCCGGAAAATCTACAACTTCCAGCGCCGCCACTGCCTCCGGACCAAGTTCAGGATACGCAAGCACGGTATAACTTTTAACAGATTTAGCAATTAACGCCGCCGCGCCGCCTACCGCTGCAAAATAAGTCGCGCCATTTTTCTTCATAGCCTCGACAACTTCAGGCGCACGTGAGCCTTTGCCGACCATACCTTTGATACCTTGCTCAAGCATTGTTGGAGTATAAGCGTCCATTCTGCCGGAAGTGGTTGGTCCGCACGAACCAATCGGATCTCCAGGTTTCGCCGGTGTAGGTCCAAGATAATAAACAATCTGATTATTCCAGTCAACCGGCAATTTTTCACCGCGTGCAAGCGCCTCTGTCATAGCTTTATGCGCCGCGTCTCTTGCGCTGATAATCGTGCCGGTAATTAAAACGCTGTCGCCGGCTTTGAGTTTGCGCGACATTTCTTCGGTAAACGGCGTTGTAATTCTGATACTTTCAGCCATTGAAAAAACTTCCTTTCAGTCAGTTTTTTAGGGATTAGTGGAAAGGGGCTAGGGATTAGTGGAAAAATCATTCACAAAACACGATGCGAATGACGCATAGCATGACAGCAAATCGTCACGGCAACCGGCAAGCCCGCAATGTGCGTTGGTCCCCATTCAACATTTACCGCCAAAGCTGAAGTCGTACCGCCAAGCTGTGGTCCAATTCCTGTCGAATTGATAAGTTCAAGCAATTCTTCTTCAAGTTTCGCGTATTCGGGCATAGGATTTCTTTCGTCAATCGAACGTGTCAAAGCTTTTTTGGAGAGCAACGCCGCTCTGTCCATAGTACCGCCAATTCCAATACCGACAACCATCGGCGGGCAAGGATTCATGCTCGCGTGCAAAATAATTTCCATAACAGCTTTTTTAACGCCACGTACGCCGTCAGCAGGCACGAGCATTTTCACGCCGGATTTATTTTCTGAACCAAAACCTTTCGGCGCAATGGTAATGTCAAGCTTATCGCCAGGAACAATTTCCGTATAAATTACGCCAGGCGTATTGTTTTTGGTATTCACGCGATTAAAAAGCGGTTCGCCCACCACGGATTTTCTAAGATAGCCTTCAGTGTAGCCCTTAGCAATTCCGGCATTAATGGCTTCGGTGAAATCGCCGCCGGTTATGTGCAAATCCTGCCCAATTTTCACAAAAACAATCGTCATACCGGTATCTTGACAGTACGGGCGATCTTCCGCCTTAGCAATCTCGGCATTTTTAATGATTTGGTCGAGAACGATTTTGCCAACTTCGGATTTTTCAGTTTCGCGCCCGCGTTTCAAGCCGCGGTAAACATCATCCGGCAGATAATACGCCGCCTCTTTGCACATTTCAGCGACGTTTTCAAGCTCTCTCAAAGTTAATCCCTCCTAAATATTTATAGTGTTCGCTTTGTTATTAGCCGCGCCAATTAAAAATCCTGCAACAGCTTAAAATTTTAGCGAATCCAAAAGCGCCTTGCAGCCGCGCAGAATATCATCGTACGTTTTAGCAAAGCCATTTTTGTCCCAGGGAATGTCAGCATTTTCGCCGCAATACGACAGCAGCAATTTAATTTTGTCATCGGGGTCGCCGCCGCAAATTTCTTTGACCTGCGCGATATTGCCAGAATCCATACAAATAATCTTGTCGAATTTCTGATAATCAGCCGCGGTAATTTGGCGGGCGTTGTGCTTAGTATAGGGGATATTTTCTGCGCGAAGTTTAGCTGCAATTCCTTCGTGCAAATCGCCGCCGCTGGTTGGTTTCGATGCCGCCGATTCAATTACAAAATTTTCGTCACCGGCAACCAGTTTTTTAAAAACAAATTCAGCCATAGGCGAGCGACCGGTATTGCCGCTGCATACAAACAAAATTTTCAAGTTAATCACCTCCGCCGCTATTATAACTTCAAATGGAAAAATTTTCTACAATGTGCTATAATTCCCGCGAGGTGAATTTTTATGGCAACAATACGGAATTAGCATTGAAAAATACACGGGTTCAGATACTAAGGTCGTCATTCCGGCGGAAATTGACGGCATGCCGGTTACAGCGATTGGCGATAATGCTTTTGAAAATTGCAGGGAAGTTACGGAAATTTGTCTTCCAGATTCGTTAAAAAAAATTGGCAATATGGCTTTTGGCTATTGCTCAAGGTTAAAGGAAATAAATCTTCCGGATTCTGTGACGGAAATTGGCGCGTATGCTTTTTGGTATTGCGGTTTGCTCAAAAAAATTCGCATTCCGCGCCGCGTCAAAATTATTCAGGAGTGTACTTTTTGGTGTTGCGACGCTCTTGAAGATGTTGAAATTCCGGATTCGGTGGAAATTATTTGCAATAATGCTTTTAATTACTGCAATTTGAAAGAAATTTACATTCCCGATTCTGTTGGTGAAATTGAAAAAAATGCATTTGATTACTGTAAATATCTGGAGCGCGTGCACATAAACACCAATCAGTGGACTGAGCAGGAACTTAAAGAGATTTTCATCGGACACACGGAAATTATACCGAGCCAGAAAATTGAAACGCCGCCAATTGAAGAAGAATTTCAAGCGCGATGGGAAGAATACAAAGCTAAGTGGTGGAAAGAAAATTCTTCAGACTCCGCAGTTGAATCGACGACTAAATAAAATTTTCCACGCGCCGAAATATAAAGTGCTATAATCACCGCCGAGGTGATTTTTTTATGACAACATTTTTAGTTGCATTAGTAGCTTTATTACTGGGATTTTTTATTTACAGCCGGATATTGGAAAATTTTTTCAAACCGACGGACAGACCAACGCCAGCGCTGACGAAAAAAGACGGCGTTGACTTTGTGCCGCTGCCGACGTGGAAAGTATTTTTGATACAGCTATTGAATATCGCCGGACTTGGACCAATTTTCGGCGCATTGGGCGGCGCGATTTGGGGAACGAGCGTTTATCTGTGGATAGTACTTGGAACGATATTTGCTGGCAGCGTCCACGATTATTTATCCGGAATGATTTCAATTCGTGAGGGCGGAAAATCTTTGCCGGAAATTGTCGGAAAATATTTAGGCGGCACTGCTTTAACGATAATGAGATTTTTCTTGGTTGCGCTGATGATTTTGGTCGGCGCAGTATTCACGGTAGGACCAGCGGGCTTATTAAAAATGTTAACCGGAATAAGCGTGCCGGTGTTGCTGGTGATAATTTTGCTGTACTATTTCTTAGCAACGCTCCTGCCGATTGACAAATTGATTGGCAGATTGTACCCGCTGTTTGGAATTTGCTTTATCATAATGGCGCTGGGCGTAATGGGCGGAATGCTTTTAATGAGCGGCGAAGAAATGCCCGAAATGCAACTGGCGAATTTACACCCGCAAGGTGACGATATGCCGATATGGCCGTTAATGTTTATAACTGTGGCGTGCGGGGCGATAAGCGGCTTTCACGCTACTCAATCGCCAATGATGGCGCGTTGTCTGACGAACGAACATTTAGCGCGACCGGTATTTTACGGCGCTATGGTTTGTGAAGGAATAATCGCGCTGATTTGGGCGGCGGCCGGAATAACTTTTTACCACAACACAGGAAATTTGGCGACGGCGTTATCGACGAATGGCGCGGGCGCTGTTGTCTACGAAATTTGTAACGGATTTATGGGCAGTGGTATTGGAATGGCGCTGGCGATGATTGGCGTTGTAGTTTGCCCGATAACTTCAGGCGATACCGCTCTCCGCAGTGCCAGATTAATTTTGGCTGACTGGGTAAGTTTCGCGCAGGACAAATTACCGAAGAGATTAATGTTATCCGTTCCGATAATCATTGTGGCGGGCTTGATAACGCAGCT
>CAJOIB010000012.1:0-21395 GCA_905234705.1 uncultured Selenomonadaceae bacterium
GTCAATGTCACGTAACCTTTCAATTCGCCGTTCGGGCAAGCTTTATTCGCCATTGCTTTAAAATTCTTATCGTCAATCTTCAAATCCGCCAAAGTCGACTGCAAGCCGAGCGTCTTAAATAAAAATTCTTCAAACTTAGCAATCGCCGCCTTAGCGCCGTCCATATCCGAAAGTGCAGAATCCACGCCAAAAATATTCACGCCAAATTTTTTAAACTGCGGCGCGGTTTCTTCGTTCAAAATGTGTTTCATCCAGCGCGGCGTAATTATCGCCAAGCCGTGTCCGTGCGTTATATCGTAAAACGCGGAAAGTTCATGCTCAATCATATGGCAAGTCGGCGCTTGGAAATTCCCCGTGCTCAAAAATCCATTCAAAGCCCAGCTCGCCGCCCACATCAGATTTGCGCGCGCCTCATAATTTTTCGGATCTTCCAACGCTACCGGCGCATATTTCACAACGGTTTTGATAATTTCTTCGATAATCCGATCAATCATATCAATCTTGCCGTCATTATCCGCGAAATAATAAACGTCGAACAAATGCGACAAAATATCAGCACTGCCGCAAGCCGTTTGATATTTGCTGACGGTGAAAGTATTTGTCGGGTCGAGGAATGAAACGCGCGGGAAAAGCAGCGGGTGAATCAAACCGAGTTTTTCATTGGTTTCAATGTTGCTGATAACGCCGCCGCAATCCATTTCTGAACCGGTCGCCGCGATTGTCAAAACAGTGCAAATCGGCAGAGCATTTTTAACAGAAACTTTGCCCGTCACCAAATCCCAGCAATCGCCATCGTAATAATACGCCGCCGCAATTCCTTTCGCGCAGTCAATGACAGAGCCGCCGCCTATCGCCAGCAAAACTTCAACATTATTTTCGCGGCAAATCTGCGCGCCCTTGTTAACCGAAGTATGACGCGGATTCGGCTCAACGCCCGCCAATTCAAAAATTTCAACGCCAGCTTTTTTCAATTCGGCAACAATTTTATCGTAAAGCCCAATGCGTTTAATCGAACCGCCGCCGTAAATCATCAAAACTTTCGAGCCCAAATTTTTAACTTCTTCGCCCAAATTCCCAAGCTGATTCTGCCCAAAATAAATCTTTGTCGGATTCTGAAAAACAAAATCTTTCATAAAAAAACGCCTCCTAAAAATTACTCACAATATTATAAGCTACCGAAAATTTTTGCGCAATTTGATTTTCGCCGCTATTTCATTACCATTTGTAATAAAAAATCCTAAAGTTACTTGCGGGCGGTGTTGATTTTTTAAAGACAGCGTAGCTGACCTTTGCATTGAGACTTCCGGAATAAAAATCGTAAGAATCCAAGATTCACGAAATGGCGAGCGCTCTTTCATTGAAGATATTTTCGATAAAGCTTGCGAATATATTGACGTCAGCGAAATAGGCAATACTGAAGCCGTACGTTTCGGCGAAAGAGGCAACGGCGTTATGGCACTTTTCCAATAAAAAATCCCTTTGATGACGAAAAGCAGCTACTCCGATTTTTGGAGCAACTGCTTTTTTTGTTGTAAAATGATTCAGTTCATAATTATTGGCGGCTGAGATAATCGCAGTGGCGGCGAAGATTTACCGCGTTTAATTCGGGATAAATTTCTATAGCTTTGTTCAGTTCCTCAATCGCCCGCTCATATTGCTGCAATGAAAAATAAACACTGCCGCGCCCTTTATACGCACTAAAATTTTTTGGGTCAAGTTCCAGAGCCTTGCTGTAGTCCTTGAGCGCCGAATCGTACTGCTTTAAATTGTTATACACATCGGGATTCTTCGGATTTAGAGCGACAGCTTTATTTGCGTCTTCCAGCGCCAAAGTATTTTGCCCTATGTTCAGATAAATAATGCTGCGCGCCATATACGCTTTAAAATTGTTCGGATTAAGTTCAATCGCCGAATTGTAGTCTTGAATCGCCAGATTAAATAATTCTTTGCCTGCGTCGTATTTCATTTTCGCGGCGGGAGGCAAGCTTTTTCCGCTCACTTCACCGTTAATTAACATAATCGAAACGATAAACAGCGCCATTTTATTTAGCGTGGCGTGCAATAGTTTCTTTTGGCGTGAAAATCAAATGCTCATTGACAAAGGCATTGAAACCGAGCCGCGAAAGTTCCCGACCGTAGCCAGAATTTTTGACGCCGCCAAATGGCAATTCCGGCAACGTAGTAAAGCCGGTATTTATGCAGGACATTCCGGTTTCAATCTGTTCTCCAACTGCGCGAGCGTGTTCAATATTCGACGAAAAAATTGTATTGCCCAAACCGTAACTTGAATCATTCGCCAATTCGATAGCTGCCGCCTCGTCTTTGACTTTGTAAACAACGCCCACCGGTCCGAAAATTTCCCGATTGTACAGCGAATTTTCCTTAGTGACATTTACCAAAATCGTCGGCATTACGAAATATCCAGGTAAATCAATCGGCTCATTGCCATAAATGCATTCCGCGCCGTCATTAATCGCGTCTTGAATCGCCTGCAACACATCTTTTTTGGCAACGGCGGAAGACAGCGGCGCTAATGTGGTTGTCGAATCCATCGGATCGCCCCACTTAGCCTTTGAAAATTCGTCCTTCAAATCCGCTACAAATTTGTCGTAATTTCTTTCAGTGACGATAAAGCGCTTCGACGATACGCAAACCTGCCCCGCATTCAAAAGGCGCGTGGTAAACAAAATCGATTTAACTTCGTCCATATCGGCGTCGTCCAAAACTATGAAGGCGTCATTTCCGCCCAATTCCAGCGAAGATTTTTTCAAATTTTTACCAGCCGCCTCAGCTATCGACGCTCCGCCGCGCTCCGAGCCCGTTAAGCAAGCGCCTTGAACTCTGAAATCTGCTATCGCCTTCGACACCAAATCATATGACAGGAACAAATTTTTGAAAGCGCCTTCTTCACAGCCCGCCTCTTTGCACAGATTTTCAAACGCTTCAGCCGAGCCTGGACAATTCGACGCGTGCTTTAAAATAATCGGGTTGCCAACAATGAAATTCGGCGCAAATACGCGCATTACTTGATAAAACGGGAAATTCCACGGCTCAACCGCAAAAATTATTCCAGTCGCCTGCCGCACGCAATACGCATCGCCCGCCGCTGTTTCAAATTTTTCCGGCGCGAGAAATTCATCAACTTTATCAGCAAAATAATCCGCAATGTCCGCGCAAAGCTGAATCTCAAATTTCGCCTCGATAAGGAGTTTGCCCATATCGTACGTCATAACCGCCGCGTATTTATCGCAGTCGCGACGCAACAAATTTGCCACTTGGTGAAGTTGATTTTTGCGTTCAGTCAAGCAGTCGACCTTGCGCCATTTTTTATAAAGCGCGTGACCTTTGGCGAGCGCCGCCTCCAAATCCTCCGCCGTGTTATTGGCGTACTCCTTCAAAACTTCGTTGGTGTAAGGGTAAATCGTTTTGTAAGCCATTCTCAATCAACCTCTCAATTTAAATTTCAAGCGTCAGTGAACTGCGCTTTGAGTATCTCAGCAAATTCTTCAATATATTTTTTAGTGGTATTCGCGCGCCAAAATGCATAATATTTCCGGTAAAGCTGTTTATCGTTGTGGAAAATCGGGACGTTGGCAATTAAATTCGACGCTTCGGGCTTGACGGCTGAATCCGCTAAAAAGTAGCCCTTATTCGCCGCCGCCATCAAATGCGCCACGCTCAAATTTTCCGCAAATAAAAAATCGCCCTTAACTCCGAAATATTCTCTGCAAAATAATTCTTCGTGGTTTCGCTGTTCTAAGGGCGCTATTATTATCGCTGGTGTGTTTTTTAAATCGTCCATTGTTATCTGTTCAAGTTGCGACAGCGGATTATTCAGCGGCAGTTCCGCGTAAAAATAACTTTTCACCAAAAAATAATTTATGTACTGCTCGGAAGGTTTCCGCCGCAAATCATTAATTACAACGTCAGCCCTGCCGGTTCTCAATTTGTCGTAAAGTTCCTCGTGCGTGCCGGTTGTCAGCTGAATAAAAACTTCCGGAAATTTTACACTAAAATTCGCCAGAGCCGCCCGTAATTCCTGCCCACCGTAATGTCGCAGGTAGCCAATTATCAATTCGTGTTCAACGCCTTTTGCAAGCCGCCGCGTTTCCGCGCAAAGCCTGTCAAAATCGCTGACCAGTACCAAACTTTTCTGGTAAAAAAATTCACCTGCGGGCGTCAGGGAAAATTTTCTGCGCTCGCGGTTTATGAGCCGCACGCCTAAATCATTTTCCAATGCTTGAATCTGTTGGGAAATCGCCGATTGTGATATGAAGCATTCGTCCGCCGCCCGCGTGAAACTTTGATAACGCACTACCGCTTGAAAATATTTTATCTGCTTAATCATTGCGCAAATCCAATTCGCTTGAGCCAATCGGCAACTTTATTTTCAGTCTGCGCGAAATCTCGTTGAGCCGTTGCGCCGCGAATTTCAAAGCCCTGCAATAATTTAGAGTTTGGACAAGTCAAAGTAATTTGCTGGTCGGTACTGCTTAAACCGCTGCCGCCGTGCGTGCAAAATGGAATAATCGTTTTGCCGCTGAAATCGTAACTTTCAAGGAATGTATAAACCGGCATAGGCGCGTCGCCGTACCAAATCGGATAGCCGACAAAAATTATATCGTACTGCTGAAAATTATTCACGGTATTTGAAAGTGGCGGGCGAGCCTTAGTAGCTTTTTCGCGGCTGGCAACTTTCTTGCAGTCTTCGTAGCTGGACGGGTAACTTTTCACGGGTTTAATTTCAAACAAATCGCCGCCGGTTTTCTGCGCGATAATCTCAGCAACAATTTTGGTATTGCCCTTAGCGATGTTGCCGATGGAATATTCTTCGCCCGCGCGTGAAAAATACGCGATTAAAATTTTCCCCTGCGCAGAAGCCGCACTTTCGCCGATTGTAAAGAACAAGCCGAAAAGCATTAGCGCTAATAAGAATTTTTTCAACTTGATTACCTCCGCCAAATTTTTATAGAGATTTTTTCGCCCAAGCCGCAACTTGAGATTCAGATTTAGCCGCCTCCGCGCCGTGAATCGCCAATCCGGTTTTAACGTCAGCCGCCGGAATAATTTTTTTAATGTAGCTGACACTGCCGCCTAAGCCGCTGCCTTCGTGCGTGGCAAATGGAATAACTTTTTTACCGGTGAAATCATAACGTTCCAAAAAAGTTGAGACAGCCATTGGAGGCACGGACCACCAAATTGGATAGCCCAAAAAAATTGTATCGTAATCGTCGATATTGTCAAGATATTTTTTGAGTTCGGGACGCGCCTTTTGCCGAATTTCCTCCTTAGCAACTTCCGTGCATTCGGTATAATCGACCGGATAATTTTTCACAGTGTCAATCTCGAACAAATCACCGCCGACGGCTTTTTGAATAAATTCCGCGACAACTTCTGTATTGCCTTTCGCCAAATTTTTAATCGAACCGTTGACGTAATTTTGACCTTTGCGCGAATAATACGCGATTAAAATTTTCGCCATAATCTTACCCCCTTAGCGCGAGCCATTTTCACGGCGAACAAAATTAGTAAAGACCGGCGGCTCAAATTTTGGCAATTCAACGCCCAATTTTTTAGCCGCCTCTTTGCATTTCAAAAAATAAGCCATATTCCGCCCAAGCACGCGCATATTGTACAAACCTTCGCCGTCTTCTTCAACTTCGTCCGCGCTCATACCAAAAACATTATTCCAGTAGCGTGTAGAAATTACCGGCATCTCTTGAACTGTAAAATATTTGACAAGTTGCTCAAAAACGCCGGTTGAACCTGCGCGACGAGCCGAAACTACAGCCGCCAATCGGTTTCGCGCCCAGCCAATAAATTTCAGTGTCAATTCCATCAGCGTTCAAAGTTTTAGCAACTTCCTCAAGCGCGCGATTAGTACAGCCGGTTTTGTGCGGACTGCCATTCACCAATAAAACTTTCATCGTAAGCTCTCCTAAAACTCACTCAATAATTTTAATCACTCGCGCAGGATTGCCTACCGCCACCGCATTATCCGGAATATCTTTTGTGACGATTGAGCCCGTGCCGATAATCGCATTTTCGCCAATCGTAACGCCAGGCAGAATATTTACCCGCGCGCCTATCCACGCATTTTTTTTGATACGAATTTCTTTAGTGAAAATAACGCGAATATTTTTCGGCTCGTGATTAACCGTGAACAGCCCAACTTCCGGACCGAGCATAACGCCATCTTCAAGCGTAACCGTACCAACCGACATAACCGTTAAGCCGTGATTCGCGAAAACATTTTTGCCAAGAAAAACTCTGCAGGCGCAATCGATTTGAAATGGCGGCGTCAGAAAAGTTTGCTCTGGTAAATTGCCATTGAAAAGTTCGCGCTCCAATTCGATAATTCGCGCCTTTTCAAGCGGGTCGGTGTTATTAATCAAGTGGCAAATATGCGCGCACCTGTCAAATTCGCCATGAGCCTCGCGCAGATATTCTTCATCGCGGACGTTGTATGATTTGCCTTCGCGCAGATTTTCAAATACGCTCATCTCTTATCAAGACCTTTCGACTTCAGCCAATCAGCAACCAAATCAGCCAGTTCTTGATTATTCAAATCGCCCATAAGAAAATGCGTGTTACCTTTCAAACCGATTTTCGGCAATTCAACAAGTTCAGCCTGTCCGCCGTGCCGATTAATCGCCGCAACAAATTTTTTCGCCATATCAAGTTCCGTGCCCCATTTATTTTTGCCAACGTGACTTGAATTTACGTCAATGTTATCGCCGTAGTAAATGACAATCGGAATTTTGGTGAGTTTCATAAAATCTTTGAGCGGAACAGCCATAGCACTCGCGCCAATCGGAGCGCAAAGAGCCGGTATAGCTTCGGGAACTTCGCCTTCCGGAAATACAAACGGTGTGCCGCCAGGTTCAAACGCCACAATCGCCTTAACATTATCCGTGCGGAAAACTGTCCGCCAGCAAATCGTGCCGCCCATGCTGTGTCCGAACAAAATACTCGGACCAATTTTGTCAAAGAGCGCGGCGAGTGCGTCAGCGTTTAAATCGTTATCCAATTCGCCGGTGTAATTTGACCAACTGCGCTGAAATTGTTCGATAGATTCAGGGTCATTGGGAAATGCGGCATTGTCAAAAACGCGCGGCGTATCGCCGTCAAAAGTTCCTACACGCGACAAGATGAACAAAGTTTTATCGTAGTAAAGCGGGTTGCCAGCCCAAGGATTTGCATCACCGGCGGCTTCAGTTGAAAGTCCGGCTTCACCAATGCGCGGCTGGTCGACTAAATAAACGCCGTAACCTTTGCGCAGGAAAATATTTTGAAAACCTTCGCGCCCGTCAACGCTTGATTCCCAAGTACGTTTAGTTTGAGCGCCGCCGTGCTGAAAGATTATCGGATATTTCTTTGCATTTTTAGGGATTTGGTAAAAAGTATAAAGATGGTCGCCGTAAGCATATTGTCCGTCCGGCGAAAGGAATTTATCCTGCGAAAAAACGCCGCTGTGTTTAATCTTTGAGCCGCCAACCGCGAAACTGCCTTGCTCTTGAATAACAATCGGTTTAGCCGCGTCAACTGTCGACGCCGTGAAAATTCCAAATGACAGCGTTAAGCCGAGAATTGCATTGCGTAAAAATTTTTTATTCAATTAAAACGCCCCCGTCTTGATGTGCGGCACATATGGCGCTTCTAAGCGTTTGATAATTTCGTCGTCGAGTTTAATATCAATGGCGGAAACAGACTCTTCGATATGTTTTACTGAAGTTGTACCGACAATCGGAGCGGTAATGTACGGTTTACTGAGCATCCACGCCAGCGAAGTTTGAGCCATTGAATAGCCAATTTCTTTAGCAACTTTTTCAAGATTATCGACAACAATTTTGTCAACGTCATTAGTTTTATCCCAAACCATCGGAGAAACTTCATCAATGGAATTACGCGCAGTTTTAGTTCCCCAAGGATGCGTTGTACGTCCGCCTGCAAGTGGCGACCAAGGTACAACCGCCATTTTTCTATCCATGCAAAGCGGCATAATTTCACGCTCTTCTTCGCGGTAAATCAAATTGTACTGGGGCTGCAAAGATACAAATTTCGTCCAATTATGTTGTTCGGCTATATTTTGCATGCGTTCGAGCTGCCACGCAAAAATCGTTGACGCACCGATATAACGCGCCTTGCCAGCCTTAACGACGTCGTGAAGTGCTTCCATAATTTCTTCCATTGGAGTATTGGCGTCGAGGCGATGAATCTGGTACAAATCAACATAATCAAGTTGAAGGCGTTTCAAGCTGTGGTCGATTTCAGCCATAATATTTTTGCGGGAACTGCCGCCGCCATTCGGACGACCAGGGCGCATTTCAAAATTGACTTTCGTTGCGACAACAATTTCATCGCGGTCAAGCCCAAAATCTTTAATATAGCGACCGGTGATTTCTTCGCTCGAGCCCATTTGATAAACATTCGCCGTATCGAAATAATTAATGCCGAGTTCAATCGCGCGTTTGAACATTTCTTTGCCGTCTTCGTAGTCTTTCGCCCACGGGAACACGCCATTTTCTTTGCCAGGTTTGCCGAAACTCATCATTCCCAAGCAAATGCGCGAAACGTCCATACCGGTGTTACCAAACTTTACATACTGCATAATCAACGCTCCTTTAAACATATTCGTAAGTATTTTAAAAATTTCAGATAACTTAATCAAGTTTTTTTTGCGCAGAATTTATCAGTTTTTCTTATAAAATAAAAACGCATTTCTTTCTTTTGGAAAAGAAAGAAACGCTAAAGCAAAGAAAGAAAACTCCGCGCTACAGTCACATCACGTGACTGGCGCGCGGTAGGGCGCTCATCCGTGAGCGCCTCTTAATCACGAATGTTATTGCTCACAATGTACAAAATTGCATTTACAGCAGCAACCGCTATGGAACTGCCGCCTTTAGTCCCAGTAACCGAAATGTAGGGGATTTTGTCCTGCGCGATAAGTTCAGCCTTTGAATCAGCCGCGCCCACAAATCCCACCGGTACGCCTATAATAACCGCGGGCGAAACATTTTCTTCAGCAACCAGCCGCAATACTTCATAAAGCGCAGTCGGAGCATTGCCAATCGCGACTATTGCGCCGTTCAATTCAGCGCCAAATTTCCGCATTGCCGCCATCGAACGTGTTATTCCTTCTCGCGCAGAAATCGCTTTAATTTCGTCGTCAGCAACTTTGCAAAAAACTTCGCCGCCAAATTTCGCCAGCGCCCGCTTATTAATCCCCGTGCGTACCATTTCAACATCAGTAAAAATATTTGCGCCGCTCAAAATCGCCGCCTTCGCTGACTGTATCGCCTGCGGGTGAATTCTTATTATCGGCGCGTATTCGACATCGCCCGCCGCGTGGATTATTCGCGAATATATTTTCACTTCGTCCGCCGTCAATTTCAAATCTGCTAAGTACGGCGAAATTATTTCCATACTGCGCCGCTCAATTTCCATAGGCTTTGTTATCATTTGTCAGCCCTCAAATAATTTTCGTAATGGTGATAAAGTAATAGAAAACCGGCGCGGTGTACAGAAAACTATCAAACCTGTCTAAAACGCCGCCGTGCCCTGGAAATAAAAATCCAGAATCTTTGACGCCGGTAAACCGTTTAATGACGGATTCAACCAAATCGCCGAATGTAGCCGCCAGCGCCATTAATAAGCCAGCCAACGCCATTTGAGTTATCGCAAATCCAAATAGGAAACTGCCGACAACTACCGCCGTTAAAACCGTGCCGATAATCGAACCAAGCACGCCTTCAACTGTTTTGTTCGGGCTAATCGACGGCGCTAATCTGTGTGAGCCTATCGCCGAGCCGATAAAATATGCAAATGAATCGCTCGCCCACGTGCATGTGAATAAAATCCAAATCAGCGCGCAGCCGTCATCCAAATTGAAAGTTGTCAACGCCTGCAATGCGTCAGCTGTGCCGGTATTTTCACGAACAAAAGTTGCGAAATTCAACAGCGACTGTATCGGGTGCGGATCGTCCGCCATAAATCTTAGCATTATCAAATGTGAAAATGGTAAGCCTATGTAAAATAAGCCCGCGACCGATATGCAAACGTCCGTCGGGCGCATTGAAAACAGCACCGTTAATAAAAAAATCGCCAGCGAGCCCAATGTCAACACGGCTAATAATTCTTCGATATTTCCGAGCCACGCGCAACATAAAATTAAAACCAAAGTAATTGCGCCTAAAAAATACGCAGTGTCGAATCCTGCGCGATTAAAGGCGGAAGAAAATTCGTGCCAGGCAACCAACGCCAGGAAAATTGCAACGGCAGAAAATGTCGCCCCGCCAAGCTGAATAACTACCGCCGCAATTATAATCCCAATGACGCCGGTTATAATACGTAAAGCCAAGAAGCCACTTCCTTTTTAGTGATTATTAATAGCGCCGAAACGCCGATTCCGATTAGCAAAATCTATGAGCGCGTCAATAAATTCTTCGGGCGAAAAATCGGGCCACGCAGTTTTAGTAAACCAAAGTTCGGCGTAGGCAGTTTGCCACAGCAAAAAATTACTAATGCGCAAATCGCCGCTCGTACGAATCAGCAAATCCACAGGCGGCTGACCGGCAGTATCAAGTTCATTTTCAAAAATATCTTCATTAATATCGTCAAGCGCCAAATCGCCCGCCGCAACTTTCGCCGCCAATTTTCGCGCAGCACGCACAATTTCATCTTTCGCGCCATAATCCGCCGCAATATTAAATCGAACGCCGGTATTATTTTTCATAAGTTCAACGGCGTCAATCATCTGCCTTTGCATAAGCGGAGAAAATTCTTCCGTCCGCCCAATAAAATTTATCCGAACGTTATTGGCGTGCATTTCCTGCTTTTCGCGCTCAAGATAATCCGAAAACAAATGCATTAAAAAGTCGACCTCTGCGTGAGGTCGCTTCCAATTTTCAGTAGAAAATGCGTAGACTGTCAAAGCCTCAAGTTTCATATTAACCGCGGTAGTCAAAATTTTTTTCAGCGTCTTAACGCCAGCCGTATGCCCCGCGCTCCGAAGTAAACCAAAACTTTCAGCCCAACGCCCATTGCCGTCCATAATTATCGCCACATGCCGCGGCAATTTGTTTTTATCGACAGATTTTAGCCGTTCAAGGTTGCCGTCCATTTAAACTTCCATAACTTCTTTCTCTTTAGTAGCCTTAGTGCCGTCAACAAGCTTGATATATTTGTCAAGGAGTTTCTGCATTTTATCCTGCGCGTCCTTGCGGTCGTCTTCAGTGATTTGCTTGTCCTTCTCAAGTTTCTTGATAGCTTCATTGGCGTCGCGGCGGACATTTCTCATCGCAACCTTAGTTTCCTCAGCTTTTTTACCAACGACTTTGACTAATTCTTTGCGGCGCTCTTGCGTAGGCTGCGGAATTGTCAAGCGAATTGCAATGCCATCGCTATTCGGCGTCAAGCCCAAATCGGATTTTTGGATAGCTTTTTCAATTTCCTTGAGCGAACTTTTATCGTACGGTTTAATCATAATGATTCGCGGCTCAGGAATTGTAACATTCGCCATTTGATTAACCGGCGTCGGCGTACCGTAATAATCCACCATAACTTTATCAAGAAGGCTGGGCGTGGCGCGTCCTGCGCGAAGAGTGCCATAGTCTTTCTTGAGACCTTCGAGAGTTTTCTTCAGCTTGTCCTCGGCAGAATTAATAATGTCAGTAGTCATAAAATTTCCCTCCAAAATAAATTAACCGCCAACAGTCGTACCAATAGGCTCGCCAAGCGCCGCGTGAACAATATTTTCGTGATTGTCGATATTAAAAACAACAACCGGAATTTTATTGTCCATACAAAGACTGGTAGCAGTCGAGTCCATAACGTGCAATTCGCGGTTTAAAATCTCTATGTAAGTCAACGTGTCAAATTTTTTCGCGTTCGGATTTTTATTTGGATCGCTGTCATAAATGCCGTCAGTGCCTTTTTTGCCCATCAAAATAACGTCGGCTTCAACTTCAGCCGCGCGCAATGCCGCCGTCGTATCCGTCGAAAAATATGGATTGCCAGTACCGCCGCCGAAAATCACAACGCGCCCCTTTTCCAAATGACGCACTGCGCGACGCCGAATATAAGGCTCGGCAACTTCGCGCATTTCAATAGCTGTCTGAACGCGGGTAAAGACATTCATTTTTTCAAGCGCATCTTGAAGGGCAAGCGCATTCATAACAGTTGCCAGCATGCCCATATAATCCGCCTGCGCCCTGTCCATACCTTTCGCAGAACCGCTGAGCCCGCGCCAAATATTACCGCCGCCAACGACGATAGCAACTTCCAATCCTAAATCATGAACTTTTTTAACCTGTTTAGCAATATCTTCGACAACCGGCGTATTAATCCCAAAATCAGCATCGCCGGCTAATGATTCGCCGCTTAACTTCAAAACGACACGTTTATATTTCATTAAATTACCGCCTCCGTTCGCCGTCAATTTTACAAGTTGATTGGGCGTATGTCAAGAAATGTTGATTATATCGGAAGCGGCGATTTTTTACTGTTTGTCCATATCCGCCATAATTCGGTCGAGCTCTTCATTGAGCTGTTTCAAATCGTCGAAAGTGCGTTTCATCTCGGCGACGCACTCATTAATTTTTTTCCGCGAATTTGTCAAATCGTCCAAATCGCAGAGTACAGCCAATTCAATATCCAACGCCCGCGCAATTTTTATCAGCAGCGGCAATGAAATTACTTTATTAGCCGAGCCGCTCTCAATGTGCGATAGATAATTTTTGTTGATAAAAACTTTTTCGGCTAAATCTGCCTGTGTCATATTCCGCAACTTGCGAAAATACGCAATGCGCATTCCAAGGTACTGAATTTCTTCAAGGCAATCGTCAATGTCTTTCATGTCCATCACTCCTTGAAAGTATCATACCACAAAAAATTTTTCAAGGTGTGTACCTCGTAGCTACATTTTTTGCCGAAATAGATACACTTAACTAAACTGTTGAAAAATCGTCCCGCGAAAAGTATAATTCACGTGACAAAGACTAACGAGGTAAATTTAATGGATCGAATCACGATTATCGTGCCCTGTTACAATGAAGAAGAATCGCTTGACCGATTTTATCCTGAGGTTCAAAGGTACGTTGAGAAAATTCCGGATTGCGAATTTAGTTATTTATTTGTGAATGACGGCAGCCACGACCGGACGCTTGAGAAATTGCGGGAATTGGCGGCGAATCACAAAGATATTTTTTATTTGAGCCTTTCGCGAAATTTCGGCAAAGAGTCGGCAATGATGGCTGGAATTGATTATGCTGACGGCGACGCGGTGATTATTATGGACGCCGATTTGCAACATCCCGCCGCGCTTATTCCGGAAATGGTTGATTTTTGGCGCGCGGGCTACGATGATATTTGCGGCAAAAGGATTAATCGCGCAGGTGAAACTTTTTTTAAGCGCAATATGACAAATTTATTTTACGCCATTATGAAAAAGTTCAGTACGTCATACGAAATGCAGCGTGACGTTGGAGATTTCCGCCTGCTTGATAAACGTTGCATTGAGGCGTTAAAACTTCTGCGCGAAAATCAGCGATTTACTAAGGGGCTTTTCACTTGGATTGGCTACAAAAAAAAAGAAATTCCGTTTGAAGTGCAGCCTCGCGTGGCGGGCAAAACCAGCTGGAATTATCTTGGGCTATTCAATTTGGCGATAAAGGGCATGACAAGTTTTACGACAGCGCCGTTGCATTTAATGACGTTTATTGGGCTGACGGTTTCATTAGGCGCGATAATTTATATGATTTTCGTTTTAATGGGCGCGCTGATTTACGGCGACCCCGTTGCAGGATACCCGACGATTATGACGGTAATGTTATTTTTGGGCGGAATGCAACTTTTAGCGTTGGGAATTATCGGCGAATATCTGAGTCAAATTTTCCACGAAACCAAGCGGCGACCGATTTACCTTGTTGACGAATTTAACGGCGAGCGCGTCATTTACAATCTAACAAGAGAGCGAGCGATAGTTAAGTGAATCGCAGGAATTTTATTCGCAATGGGCTAATAGGCGTGGCGGGAATTACGGCGCTGACTGGCGGCGGGATTTTTTATTATATTAATCGACCGGAATTTGGACGGCTACCGCAGGGCGAGCGTTTGAAGAAAATTTTAGCTTCGCCGCATTATTTCACGGATCATTTTGAATGTTTGACACCGGTACAGATTATGTCAGAGGACGTTGAAGACAGCGAAAATCGGCTGATTGCGACGATTAAATTTTTATTTGGTGATAAATCGAAATTGAGTCCGCCGAAACCTGTTCCGAGCGTGAAAACGAATCTGCGCGAATTGCCGCCGGATTTAGACTGCGCGGTATGGATGGGACATTCGACGATTTATCTGCAACTAGCTGGTAAAAAAATTTTGCTTGACCCAGTATTTTCCGATTATGCGTCGCCGGTGTTTTTTATCAATCGGGCGTTTCCTGGCAGTAATATTTACACTGCTGAAGATTTTCCGGAGATTGACGTATTGGCGATAACGCACGACCATTGGGATCATTTGGATTATCCGAGCATTATGGCGCTTAAGTCGAAGATTAAAACTGTGCTGTGTCCGTTGGGCGTTGGTGAATATTTTGAGCAATGGGGTTTTCCGCTTGAGCAAATTATTGAGGAAGATTGGGATTCTGAGATTGACCTTAGCGCCGATTTGACAGCGTTTATTTTAACCAGCCAGCATTTTTCTGGGCGAATGTTGAAACGAAATCCAACTGAATGGTGTGGCTATGCATTTGTTACGCCGGACAGGAAAATTTTTATTAGCGGAGATGGCGGCTACAGCAGTCATTTCAAAAAAATTGGCGAAACCTTTGGAAGTTTTGATTTCGCCTTTATGGAAAATGGGCAATATAATAAGCAGTGGCACGCTATACATATGTTTCCGGACGAAACCGCCGACGCCGCTGAAGACATTCACGCGAAAAATATTATTCCAATACACGCGGGGAAATTTGCGCTCGCACGGCATGCTTGGAATACGCCCTACAAAGATTTAACCGCCGCCAGTTTTAATCGAAGTTATAAACTTTTGACACCGCGTATTGGTGAATTGATTGATTTTAATCGTGAACAGGATTTTTCGCCTTGGTTTAATTTTTAGTTCAGCATTTCTTTTTAGAAAAGAAACGCTGGCAAAGAAAATCGCCCGCGCTTATTTAATTCGCTTCCAGCTCATTAGGGGCGCGGGCGGGGGGTTCGGGGCGCGCGTCCGTGCGCGCCTCTTTAGTTTGGTTCTTAATTTGGTTGGTTGTGATTAAAACATTCGATTTTTCCAAAAAACATACGCCGCAAATGTCGCCGCCGTCACCGCTATAAATATTACTATCAAAAAGCCGTAATTATTTTCGCCCAATGGCATTGGCACGTTCATTCCAAAAAAGCTGGCTATAACCGTCGGTACAGCGATTATGATTGTCACTGCCGCTAAAAATTTCATTACCATATTCTGATTGTTTGAGATTATCGACGAAAATATGTCCGCCATTTGCGATAAAATCTGGCTGTACATTTCAACCATCTCACGCGCTTGTTTGTTCTCAATTATTACGTCCTCAAGAAGGTCTTCGTCCTCTTCGTAAATTTCCAAAATGCCTTCGAGAGTCCGGTTTGAGCGCAGGCGCATTATTTTTTCCAAAACGGCGTCATTTGAGCGCAACGCCGCATTAAAGTAAGTCAAACCCCTCTGCAATTCCATCAGCCGCAAAATATCGTCGTTTTTCATATAGCGGCGCAGTTGGTCTTCAATGTCGTTGGAAAGTTTATTAATCTGGCGCAGGTATCGCAAATAAAATGTTGCCGAGCGGTACAGAATTTCAAACAAGAATTGCGTTTTTTTGTACGTGTGAAAAAGCCGCGCCGTTCGCTCATTAAAACTGGAAATTACCGGCGTTTCCTCAAGGCACACCGTGATTATATAATTTTTTGTCAAAATGACTGACAGCGGCAACGTGTCATAACTTTCTTCGTCGTAAATCACCGGCACGTTTGTTAAAATCATAATCGATTCGTCTTCCACGTCGATGTGCGAGCGTTCTTCGTCGTCGAGTGCCGAGCGTAAAAAATCCGGTTCAACATTCGTCAGTGCGCTGACTTCCTTTAATTCGTAGGGCGTAGGGTCGATTATGTTTATCCACGCGCCTTTTTCCAATGTTTTCAGCGTCAATTTGTCTAAATGTCCTGATTCTTGTGATTTGTAAATTTCCAACAATCGCCCCACCCCTTGTCTAGGGAATAGTGGAGAGGGGATAGGGATTAGTGATTTTTATACTAATCCCTTGCCCCTAAACCCTAGCCCCTTTCATCAGCCACGTCTGCACTTGATTAATTTTCACGTTGATAATATCGCCGACATTTTCCGCGCCGTGCTCAAACAGCACCAATTTATTTTGCCGCGTCCTGCCGGTATAAATATTTTTATCAGTCTTGCTCGCGCCTTCAACCAGAACTTCAACAACTTTGCCGTCCAGTTCAAGATTTTTTTCAAGGCTGATTTGATTCTGCAACTTCATCAATTCGTCAAGGCGTTTGTGTTTCAATTCTTCGTCAATCTGATTCGGGAAAGTCGCCGCCGGAGTCCCACTGCGTTTTGAATAGATAAATGTAAATGCCATATCAAACCGCACTTTTTCCAAAAATTTCAGCGTCTCAGCAAAAGTTTCGTCAGTTTCGCCAGGGAAACCAACAATCAAATCTGTGGTTAAGCTGATATTTGGAATTGCCGTGCGAATTTTCTTCACCAAATCTAAATATTTTTCGACGGTGTAAACGCGATTCATTTTCTGCAAAATCGTATTTTCGCCGTACTGCACTGGCAAATGAATATGCTCACAAATATTTTCGCCGCCCGCCATAACCTTAATCAAATCGTCTGACAAATCCTTTGGGTGGCTCGTCATGAATCTTAGCCGCTTCAAACCAGAAATTTTATCAACGTCGCGCAGGAGTTCAGCAAAAGTTTTGCCGCCGCCATCGTACGAATTGACATTCTGCCCCAACAGCGTAATTTCTTTGAAACCAGCGTTAACAGTCTCGGTGACTTCGGAAATAATTTCTTCGGGTAAACGACTGCGCTCACGCCCGCGCACGTGCGGCACTATGCAATACGTACAGAAATTGTTGCACCCGTACATAATCGGCACAAACGCTGAAACCGCTCCTGCGCGAATGGGCAAAATATTTCCGTCGTCAATCATACCGCTGACGTTGGAAGTATCAACAAATTGACGCCGCTTGGATTCAAAAGTTTCAACCACCCTGACAAGTTCGCCGCGTCGCCCAGTTCCCAAAACAAAATCTACGTGTGGCGAGCGCTTGATTAATTCTTCGCCGTCCTTTTGAGCCAGGCATCCCACCACGCCAATTATCAGCGCGGGATTTTGTCGCTTGTACTTTTTAATTTCGCCAATTTTGCCGTAGATTTTATCTTCCGCGGTCGCGCGCACGCAACAGGTATTAAACAAAATCAAATCAGCCGCGTCAAATTCGTCCGTGAGAGTGTAACCAATTTTTTTAAGCTGCCCAGCCATTCGCTCCGATTCGGCGACGTTCATTTGACAGCCGTATGTTAAAATTTTTAAATTCTTCATAGCGCGTATTTTAACATTGCCCGCACAGATATTCAATACAAGGATTTTCACCGTGAATAGCGAATTTACCAGTAAAATTTTTAAGGGGGAATTTACAATGGCTGATAGCAAAAAATCTGCGCTGCTCAATGCGGCTAAAAAACTCAAGGGAGCGAAAAGTGGCGGCTCTGTCACCGAACAAAACAATGACAATGTGAAAAAATCTAAGCCGGTTAACGCCGCGGGTAACAGTATTTTCGACAAAATCAAAAATGCAGTTTCCAAAGTCGACCACAATAAGGGGTGAGGAAATGCAACGCCGATTTAAAATTTTTTTAGCATTAATGACGCTGACGGTTTCAATGCTGGCGGTTGGCTGTGTTGAAGTTCAAGAAGTTGGCGGCGGCGGTTCGACTTCAAATCCGAGCGCTAATTTCGCCGATACTTTTAATCCGCAAGATAATTGGCTTATTTACTGGTACATTTGCGGCAGTAACCTTGAAAGCGGCAACGGCGCGGCTACCAATGATTTAAATGAAATGTTGCAGGCGAAACTTCCCGCCAATGTCAAAGTTTTAATCGAAGCGGGCGGCTCTAATCAGTGGCACAACGCGCTTATGCGTTCCGGCGAAACTAATTTGTATTTGTACGATTCTGAAGGACTGCGCGAAATTGCGACGGCGGCTTACAGCGATATGGGCGACGCTGAAACTCTTGCAACTTTCCTGCAGTATGGCAAAGAAAAATTTCCGGCTGACCACAAAGTTTTTATATTTTGGGATCATGGCGGCGGCAGTGTTGTTGGTTTGTGTCAAGACGAGCGCACGGGCGATATTTTGACGCTTAATGAAGTTCGTGACGCATTCGCCGCTGTTTACGACGCCAATGAACAAAATCCGCCGTTTGAAGTGGTCGGCTTTGATACCTGCTTGATGGCGACTTACGAAATGGCTAATGATTTGTACGGCTTTGCTCATTATATGGTTGCGTCCGAGGAAGTTGAGCCTGGCAACGGCTGGGAATATACCAGCTGGCTCAAAGCTTTAGGCGAAAATCCGGCAATGAGCGGCGCGAAAATTGGGCAAATCATTTGTGACAGTTATTATCGCGGCTGTGAAAGTACTTGGACTGAAAGCACGGTTACCCTTTCAGTTGTTGATTTGACAAAATTACCTAACCTTCGCACTGCCTACGAAAATTTTGGAATTGAAGCGTTGAGATTATCGGCGCAAAATCCCAGACAATTTTTTACATCGCTCGGTCGTTCCGCTAAATACTCGGAAAATTACGGCGGCAATAACCGCGGGCAAGGCTATTACGATATGGTTGACATAGGCGATTTGGCGCGCAATGCTCAAGATTTGATGCCGCAAAGTTCCAAGACTTTGATTCGCGCGATTGACGACGCCGTTGTTCACAAAGTCAATGGTCCTTATCGCAGTAAAAGTAGCGGGCTTTCAAGTTATTATCCGTATGACGGCAGCGAAGCAATGTTTGATATGTACGCGAATGTTACCGCCGCGCCCGATGCTCAAAAATATTTGTACAATCACTTGATTTATGGGCGCATTCCCGCCGCGGCTCAACCTTTAATGCAGGGCACTGATTTACAATCTTTGCCGCAACCGCTCGGCGGACACATTTTCAACATCGCAGAATTGGACGACATTAAAATTCAAGTTGATAAGAAAAACAACGCCTTTGTCCAGTTGACTGACGAACAGCTTAGCAATATCTCCAGTATTCGCTGCAATTTGGCTTACCTCGACGCTGCCGAAGATATTATTTTGTATTTGGGCAGTGACGCCAATGTCAAAGTCGATTGGAAGAAAGGCACTATCACTGACAATTTCGACGCGACCTGGATGATGCTTGACGGGCATCCGGTTTATATCGAAGTTACCGCTGTCGAGAAGGATTATAATTTGTACGCGATACCGATTAAACTGAATGGCAAGCGCGTAAATTTGGAAGCGGCTTACGATTTTAAAACTAATCAATATAAAATTCTCGGCGCACGCGGCATTGAAACCGGCGGTATGGCTGACAAAAATTTGATTAAGATTAAAGCTGGCGATAAAATCACAACGTTGCATTACGGTATGACGGTTAGCGGCGCGGATACTGATTTGACTGAAGTTGAAGTTGACACATTCACCGCGACCGACAAAACTAACCTGCGCGACGAACGGCTTGGGGACGGCGAATATTTGTACTGCTTTGAATTTGTGACGCCGAATAATGAGAGTGTCCTTTCGCAGTTTATTAACTTCACGGTGGAAAATAATACCATTACCACGAACGAGCTTGACTATTGATTTTACATTGCCAATAACTAAAAAAATTCTTGCAATAAAACGACCGCTGTGCTAATATTTGAGTGTCAAAATCTAGATATTATGATGCTAAGCACTACAGGACGAAACAAAAGCCCCAAAGCGATTTTGCGGGTCGCTCGGGGCTTTCGTCTTTTTGCCGTGATTATTGCGGTCAACCCTATAATAGCGCTAAGCACTACAATCGCCTCCCCTCGATTGCATTTCTGCAACTGTGGGAGTAGCAGTGCCAAGATTATAGCACAAAGATTTTCTATTTCAAATGTAGCAAGAATTTATTGCAAAGTTACTACATTAAAAGTTATAATATCCTCCGAAATTAGGAGGGATTTTTTTTGGCTAAAACATTGGAAGAAATATCGGGCGACGCAAAAATTATCGGCGACGGCAAAGTGCAAATCACGGGCATTGAGCATGATTCGCGGAAAATTACCGCTGGCAATTTATTTGTTTGCATG
The DNA here is from genome assembly GCA_905234705.1 of uncultured Selenomonadaceae bacterium. Taxonomy (GTDB): domain Bacteria; phylum Bacillota; class Negativicutes; order Selenomonadales; family Selenomonadaceae; genus Quinella. The sequence goes on from CAJOIB010000012.1 coordinate 20,376, forward strand.
GAAGGCGCGCACGTTGATGGACACAATTTTATAAATCAAGCGGTGGCGAATGGCGCGGTGGCAATTTTGACCACTCACGAAAATATTCAGCCGCCCAAAGGTATTTCTGCGCTGGTTGTTAGAGATATGCTGACGGCGCTTGCGGAGATTGTACCGAAATTTTATGATTATCCGGCAAAAAGTATGCGCGTCATTGGCGTTACCGGCACGAACGGCAAAACTACGACTACCTATATGATTCGTGAAATTTTGATTCGCGCGGGTTATAAAGTCGGCTTGATTGGTACGATTCAGATGATGATTGGCGAAGAAATTTTTCCGGTTCACAATACAACGCCGAATGTAATTGATTTGCAGCACACGTTTGACAAAATGCGCGCCGCTGGTTGTGATTTTGTTGTAATGGAAGTTTCGAGCCACGCGCTGGCGGAAAATCGTATTGCCGGTATCGATTTTAATGTGGCGGTTTTTACCAATTTGACGCAAGATCATTTGGATTATCACAAGACAATGGAAAATTACTGCGCGACGAAAGCGAAACTTTTTGCGCTGGCGAAAGACGCGGTTGTTGTGAATGTTGACGACGCGGCGGGCGCTGTTATGTTGGAAAATGCGCATTGCCGGAAAATTACTTACAGCATTGAAGACGAATCCGACCTTCGCGCAGAAAATGTTAATGTTCAAGCTAACGGAACCAGCTTTGAAATTTCCAATTTATTCGATTTGAATTTGCATGTGACGGGCATTTTTAACGTTTACAACGTCTTAGCGGCGGTTGGAACTGCGCGGGCGATAAATATATCCAATGACACCGTAAAAACCGCTCTGGGGGCGTTTAAGAGCGTTTCTGGGCGTTTTGAACGGGTGTATGCTAATGTTCCGTTTACCGTGATTGTCGATTACGCGCATACTCCGGACGGCGTGAAAAATGTCATTGAAACTGCGCGGCAGATTTTAGGGAATAGGGGCAAGGGTATAGGGAAGAGTGATTCCCCACTAACCCCTAGCCCCTCTACACTA
>CAJOIB010000012.1:21406-60751 GCA_905234705.1 uncultured Selenomonadaceae bacterium
GTTGCGGCGGCGACCGCGATAATACCAAGCGCCCGATTATGGGGCGGCTGGCGGCTGAACTTTCCGATATTGTCATTGCCACGAGCGATAATCCTCGCAGTGAAGATCCGGCTCAAATTCTGCGCGAGATTGAAGTTGGTATCAAAGAAAAAATCGGCGGCAAGATTTATGAATGCATACCCGACAGACGGGTGGCAATTTTCCGTGCGGTTGAAATTGCTAAGGCGGGCGACATCATTTTGATTTTGGGCAAAGGTCACGAAAATTATCAGATTCTCAAGGATAAAACCATTCACTTCGACGATAAGGAAGTAGCTCACGAGGCTATTGGAGGTTTGATTAATGGATAAATTGAGTTTGCAGGAAATTTTGAAAGCCACCGGCGCTGAATTAGGGAATAGTGAAAAGGGAATAGGGACTAGTTCCATTACTAATCCCTATCCACTAACCCCTAAACCCTTTACTGGTGTAACGACTGACAGCCGCAAAATTACTGAAGGCTTGCTTTTCGTTGCCTTGAAGGGCGAAAATTTTAACGGTGAAGATTTCGCGCAGGACGCAATTAATAAAGGCGCGGCGGCAGTTTTGGTCAGCAAATCCGCAAAAAATATTGATGGCGTTATGATTATTGTTGACGATACATTGACTGCTTATCAGCAAATCGCCCGCAACTGGCGCGAACGTTTCAATATTCCTGTTGTGGCGATAACCGGCTCAAACGGCAAAACTACCACCAAAGATTTAACCGCCGCTGTTCTCAGTTCATTGGGCAAAGTTTGTAAGACTACCGCGAATTTTAATAACGAAATCGGCGTACCGATGACTTTGCTTGAACTGAATGAAAATCACAAAGCCGCCGTTGTCGAAATTGGCATGCGCGGACTTCACCAAATCGAAAATCTCGCGCAGTACGTCAAGCCCACCATTGCCATTGTTACCAACGTTAACGAAACTCATATTGAATTGCTCGGCTCGATTGAAAATATCGCGCGGGCGAAAGGTGAACTTGTGCAGGCGATTAAAGCGGGCGGCACTGTCATTCTTAACGCCGATAATCCTTATACGCTGAATATGAAAAAAATTGCCGCGCCCAACGTCCGGATTTTTACGTACGGTCTGGAAAATGCGGCTGATTTGACGGCGGAAAATATTTTTGTCAATGGCAGTATGACGAATTTTGTTTTGAAATATGGCGGCGAAAGTTACGATTTTGAGATACCGGTAATTGGGCGGCACAATGTTTCAAATGCGTTGGCGGCGATAGCGGCGGGCTTGAGCGTCGGCTTGACGATTGACGAAATTAAGCGCGGCATTTCCACTTTGACAACAACAAAAATGCGCTTTGAAGTTATTCGCCGCGACGGTTTGACGATTGTTAATGACGCTTACAACGCCAGCCCTGCGTCGATGCGTGCCGCGATTCAAACTGTGGCTGAAGTTTATAACGCGCGCAAAATTGCCGTGCTGGGCGATATGCTTGAACTCGGCGATATTTCTAAAAAAGTTCATCGCGAAATTGGCGCTGAAGTGGTTGCAAATAATTTCGACACGCTGATAACTTATGGCGAACTTGGGAAATTTATTGCGGACGGCGCGAAGGACGCGGGCTTGAAAAATATTTTCGTCACGGATACGCACGAAGCCGCCGCTAAAAAAATTCGTGAAGTTGTGCGGCAGGGCGACGTGATTTTATTCAAGGCGTCTCACGGTATGCATTTGGAAAAAGTTATCGAGCTGATTTGAGAGGTTTAAAATGTTAGAAATTTTATCAGCGTAGTTGTGCTGATTCTCGGACCGGTGGCAATTCCGTTACTTCACAGATTAAAATTCGGGCAAAGTATACGCACCGAAGGACCGGCGAGCCATCAGAAAAAAAGCGGTACGCCGACAATGGGCGGAATTTTTATGATAACGGCAATAGTTATCGCCACGCTCATTCGCGCAGAATTAACCACGGAAATAATTTTGGCGCTGTTCATATTAATCGGGCATTTCGTACTTGGATTTTTGGACGATTATATAAAAGTCGTGAAGAAGCGCAATTTGGGGTTGCGGGCGTGGCAAAAACTTTTGGGACAAATAATAATCGCCGCTGTGACAATTTTCATAGCGACGAAAGAATTAGGCATAGCCACAAACTTATGGATTCCGCTTGCAAATACGAATATAGATTTAGGCGTGCTTTATTACGTGCTGGTTTTGCTGGTAATAGTGGGCGCGTCGAACGCGGTAAATTTGACTGACGGATTAGACGGCTTAGCGTCGGGCGAAATGGCGATAGCGTCAAGCGTGTACTGCGCGATATGTTTAATAACGGGACACGGCGAATTGGCGATATTTTGCGCGGCGATAGTTGGCGCGTGCATAGGATTTTTGAGATTTAATTTTCATCCGGCAAAAATTTTCATGGGCGACACCGGCTCATTGGCATTGGGCGGCGCATTCGCGGCGATGGGAATTTTGACGCACACCGAATTATTATTGCCAATCGTGGGATTCGTTTTTGTTTGCGAAGCGCTGTCAGTCATTTTGCAGGTAATATCATTTCAAACAACCGGCAGAAGAATTTTCAAAATGAGCCCGATACATCACCACTTTGAACTTAGCGGCTGGAGCGAATTGAAAGTTGTATTCGTATTTTGGGCGACAGGATTAATCGCGGGCATTATTGGCTTGCTGATTATATGATTTCGTAAATTGGAGGTGGAATGCGGCTGTTATGGATCAGTTGCTTTTCTTGAGAAAATTTATTGACGACCCGCGGCACATTGGGAGCGTTGCTCCGAGTTCAAATTCCTTGACGAAAAAAATGTTAGGCGGATTGGATTGGGAAAATTTTAATCACGTTGCGGAATTGGGAACTGGCACGGGCGTTTTTACGGATTATATTATGCAACACAAGCGCTTGAACTGTAAATTTTTAGGAATTGAGCAGGATTATGAAATGCGGCAGAATTTGCAGGAAAAATATCCGGAAATTTATTGGGGCGCGCAGGCTGAAAATTTGTGCGCGATTCTCAAAAAATACAATTTCCCGCAATTAGACTGCGTGGTATCGGGCTTACCGTTCGCGGTTTTGGATAAATCGGTGCGCCTTCAAATTATGGAAAATGTAACTCAAGCATTAGCGCCAGGCGGAATTTTCGTAGCGTTCCAATATTCTCTGCAAATGCGCAGCACACTTAAAAAATATTTCGACGCGGTAAAAATCGAATTTACGCTTTTCAATTTGCCGCCAGCATTCATATATTTTTGTCACAACAATTAAATCAACGTAGCAAAATAATCGTCAAGGGTTTCTGCGCGACGAATCAATTCAATTTCGCCGCTCTCGCGCAGTAAAAGTTCAGCGCTCCGCAATTTTCCATTGTAATTAAAGCCCATGGCGTGCCCGTGCGCGCCGGTATCGTGAATAATCAAAATGTCGCCAATGTCAATTTTCGGCAGGGCGCGGTCAATCGCGAATTTATCATTGTTTTCGCAAAGTGAGCCCGTCACGTCGTAAATATTTTCAGCAGCGGCATTTTCTTTGTCCAAAATTGTAATGTGGTGATACGCGCCATAAAGCGCCGGACGCATCAGATTTGCCATACAAGAATCCAAGCCGATATAATTTTTGTAAGTATTTTTTTCGTGAATGACAGTCGAAACAAGCCAGCCCGCGTCGCCGGTCATAGCGCGCCCGCTCTCGGTGGCGATTCTGATTTTGTCTAAGCCGTTAGCAATTAAAATTTTATCGTAAAGTTCGTGGATACCCGCGCCAATCGCTTTATAATCGACAGGCAAATCTTCTGGACGATACGGAATGCCGAAGCCGCCGCCCAAATTCACAAATTCTAAATCAATGCCAAGCCGATTTTTAATTTCAACCGCCAGCTCAAACATAATCCGCGCCGTGTACAAAAAAGTTTCAGTGCCGCGTTCGTTCGAGGCTATCATTGTATGCAAGCCAAAACGTTTAACGCCCTTGTCCTGCGCGATTTTGTAAGCGTCGAAAATTTGTTGCCGCGTCAAACCGTATTTCGCCTCAGCCGGACGCCCGATAATGTCATTGCCAACATTCATAATATCGGCGGGATTGTAGCGGAAGGACAAAACTTTTGGCATACCGGCGTTTTTTTCAAGAAAATCAATATGAGTAATATCGTCAAGATTGATAATCGCGCCGAGTTTAATTGCCGCTTGAAATTCATCGGCGGGCGTATCGTTTGACGTGAGCATAATTTTTTCGCCGGTAACGCCAGCCATTTCGCTAATTTTCAATTCGGCAAGAGAACTGCAATCTGTACCCGCGCCGTCTTTCGCCAAAATTTTTACAATGTGCGGATTGGGCGTAGCTTTTACCGCGAAATGCTCAATGTAGCTTGGCGCAAATGAAAAAGTTTCGCGCAGGCGGCGGAAATTCGCACGGATTTTCTTTTCGTCGTAAATGTGAAATGGCGTCGGATATTTTTTTATCACTTCGCGCAGAGTCTTTGAATCCAGCGGAAATGTTTTGTTCGTCATTAAAAATACCACCTTTCTATAACGAATAATTATAGCAATTCCGGAAAAATCCTGCACGAAAATTTTTAGCCGCTTGACTGATAGCATACTCTCAAGTTTAAACTAAACAAAATATTTCAAGGGGGCAATAACTATGAATAAATTTTTCAAGAGAGTGCTGACGCTTAGCTTGACTCTGGCGTTTCGCGGGCAATTTGTATTTGCCGAAAAATTATAAAGCCGGTAAAAAATATCCTGCGATTATTACGGTTCATCCTGGCGGCGGCGTCAAGGAGCAAACTTCCGGACTTTACGCAATGAAGCTTGCTGAAAAAGGTTATGTGACGCTGGCATTTGATGCAACTCATCAAGGCGAAAGTGAAGGAACGCCGCGCTATCTTGAAAATCCTGCTGACAGGGTTGAAGATATTCGTAGCGCAGTTGATATTGGCACGACTTTTCGTCAAGGCTGGACGGGCGACGGCACGCTTGAAAGTCAAATCGCTACTTTGAACGCCATAGCTAAACAACGTACCGCCGAAGCTAACGGCGCTGCTCCGCAATATACAAAATACGTTCCGGAACAAAATGAAATTACGGCTGACACTCACCGCGATATGGCGGAGGCGTCCGAATATTACCGTACAAAGCGCGGGCAACATAAAAACGCGGCTAACAGAGTTTTATTCACCAGCTTTGATAAAGTTTTGGCGTATAATTCTTTCGCGCAGATTGACACTTTATTGACGCAACCGTTGCTTTTAATCGCCGGAACTGAAGCAGGTTCGTTGTGGCAAAGTCAATTAGCGTATGACAAGGCGACCGGTTCAAAAGAATTGTATTTGATTGACGGCGCGACGCATATGGATTTGTACGATATTGAAAAGTACGTTAATCAAGCCGTCGAAAAGATGAATAAATTTTTCAAGCAGAATTTGTAATTATGACAGTTAAAGACGTTGCGAAAAAAACGGGCTTGACGCCGCACACGATTAGATATTATGCTAAGGAAGGACTTTTGCCGACGGTCAAGCGCAATAGTCACGGCGTGCGGATTTTCACGGAAAATGATTTAGAGGCAATTTATATTATCGAGTGCTTGAAAAATTGCGGAATGACGCTGAAAGAAATTAAGCAATTCACTGATTGGACAATGGCGGGCGATTCGACGATTGATAAGCGCCTTGAACTTTTTCGTAATAAATTTGCCGATTTGCAGGAAAAAATTCGTTGTATGAATGAAACGCTTGATGCTCTGCGCTATAAAATTTGGTTTTACGAAGTCGCGCAGGACGCAGGCACGGTTGACATTCACGATACATTGGCGGCTGAAGAAATTCCTGTTGAAATGCGTGAAATTCGCGCGCGTATGAAACACGTTGACCGCTTTACCAACAGAAATTTTTGGAAGGAGTCGTGAGCCAAATGCAAGCGTTGCAAAAGATTCATCACGTGGCGATAATCGGCAGTGATTATGAGCGCACTAAGCATTTTTACGTCAATTTGCTCGGCTTTGAAGTGATACGCGAAAATCGCCGCGCCCAGGATACCCGAATGAAGAAGCGGCAGGGTTACGGCACTTAGCATTTCGCGTTGAATCGGTCGAGGAAACCACGCGGGAATTAAACAAATTGGGAATAGCGACAGAGCCGATTCGCACTGACACATTTACTGGCAAAAAGATGACATTTATATCAAATGGTGAAGGCGACTGGGCGCAGCAGTTTTTACGCGATGCTGGCGAATAAATTTTCCGGCAAATGGCAGGAATTTAGCGCCGACGAAAGTAAAGCCTTTGCGTGCACAGCGGCGTAAAAGTTCCGGTGTGGTCTGCCGAAGATTTAAAATAAGGGGCGGTACATATGAAATTGGCGATTTTGGGCACAGGTTTTATTGTCAAAGAGGGCGCGTTGCCAGCGCTGAAAAATGTTCCGGAGATTGAAGTTGCGGCGATATTTGCTTTGCCGCGCAGTAAAGAAACTGCTGAAGCGCTCGCGGCGAAAAATGAAATTCCGGCAGTTTATACCGATTATGACGAATTGCTCGCGAATCCGGAGATTGATTTTGTTTATATCGGATTAGTCAACAGCGTGCATTACGAATACACAAAGCGCGCGCTCTTGGCTGGCAAAAATGTTATCGTCGAAAAACCTTTCGCGTCGACGGCGGCTGAAGTTGCTGAACTGCGCGATTTGGCTTTGTCAAAAAATCTGTACGTGTTTGAAGCGGTGACTTTGAGATATTTACCAAATTTCGCGGCGATACGTGAGGCTTTGCCGAAATTGGGCAAGATTCGCGCAGTGGTTGCAAATTATTCGCAGTATTCGAGCCGCTATGACAAATATTTAGCCGGTGAAGTTTTGCCGGTGTTCGACCCGCAACGTTCGGGCGGCGCTCTTTACGATATCAATATTTACAATTTGAATTTTATAATTGGGCTGTTCGGCGCGCCTGCGGAAGTTCAATACACGGCGAATATCGGCTTTAACGGCGTTGACATTTCGGGTTTGGTTACTATGAAGTACGACGGATTTTTTGCGACGGCGTTGGGCGCGAAAGATTCAGAAAGTCCCAGCTTTGTCAGCATTCAAGGCGAAAAGGGCTACGTCAAAGTTTTGGGCGCGCCAAATGAATTGACTGCATTTGAAATGCACCTGCGCAATTCCGGCGAAATTACCAAGTATGAGCTGAATAAATATTCTCATCGAATGGTTCACGAATTTAAAGAATTTGAGCGCATTTATCGCGAGAAAAATTTTAACGAAATGCGCGATTGGCTTGACGTTTCACTGGCGGTGTTGCAGACGGCGGAAAAAGCGCGTAAGCAAGCCGGAATAGTTTTTGCGTGTGATTGAGGAGGTTTTAAAATGAGCGGTAAACTTGGATTTGGAATGATGCGGTTGCCATTAGTGGAAATTAAAAATCCTGCGAATGACGCGGTGAGTGCAAATCGCGTTAATGGTTGGGACGACCGCTATGAAATTAATCACGAGCAGGTTAAGCAAATGGTTGACGCATTTATCGACGCGGGCTTTACTTATTTTGATACCAGCTACGTTTATCTGAAAATGCGCAGTGAGCCGGAAGTTCGCGAGACTCTGGTTTACATTGGCGACGAAATTGCCGACTTTCAGCATTACTGAAAAATCTCAAGTCGCGCAGATTTTCGAGGAACAACTTCAAAAATGCGGCGTTGACTACTTCGACTATTATTTGCTGCATAACATTCAAAATCACCTGTACGACCAATATATTACACCGCTGAAAGAATTTGAGTACGCGAAACAGCAGAAAGACGCGGGGCGGATTCGGAATTTGGGCTTTTCATTTCACGATTCGCCGGAGTTGCTCGACAGGATTTTGACTGAGCACCCCGAAGTTGATTTTGTGCAAATTGCGCTCAGTTATTACGATTGGAACAGCCCGTTTGTACGGTCGCGCAGGTGTTATGAAGTTAAGTTGTGGTTATGCAGCCGGTTAAGGGCGGCACTTTGGCGAATATTCCGGCTGAGGCTGTCGAGATTTTGAAGGCGGCTAATCCAAATCTTTCGCCCGCGTCTTGGGCTATCAGATTCGGCGCGAGTTTGGACGGCGTTATCACCGTTTTATCCGGTATGTCATCTCTCGCGCAGGTCAATGATAATATTTCCTATATGAAAGATTTTACGCCGCTGACTGACGCCGAAAAAGATATGCTCGTCAATCAGATTGTGCCGATAATAAAGCGCAGTGGTCCTTTCAAAACGGCGGATTTCAGCAAATATGAAGGTATCGCCGATAATGGAATGCCGGTCGCCGCAATGCTCGACGCTTACAACAGCTGTATGATTCAGCCAGATCCCACTTACAGCACTGAAAATAATTACTATAAAACGTTCCGGCTTGACGCGAAAATTCCTGCGGGACAAAGCTGGATTAGCGGCAAACTCATTGACAAAGACGGTAACGACGTTACTGAAACCGTCCGCAAAGTCGAAAAGTGGCTTATGGATAATACTTTCTAAGTATACATTTTGGGGCGGCTTTGCAAAATTCCTATAATTTGCTACAATACCACAGTAATTATTTTTTTGGAGAGGAAGAATCTTTAAAATGTCTAACGTCAATGAAGAGGCAATCGCCCTGCATAAAAAATTCCGTGGCAAATTGGAAGTTGTAAGCAAAGTTCCGCTTAAATCCAACTACGATTTGACGCTGGCTTATACTCCAGGCGTTGCCGCTCCTTGCCTTGAAATTCAGAAAAATCCCGAACTGAGCTATGAATATACAAATCGCGGCAATTTGGTCGCCGTCGTCACCAATGGCACTGCCGTTTTAGGATTAGGCGATATTGGCGCGCTTGCCGGTATGCCGGTTATGGAAGGCAAATCGATTTTGTTCAAAGGTTTCGCGGGCGTTGACGCCATTCCCATTTGCTTGAATACTCACAGTGTCGACGAAATTATCAAAACTATTCAGCTTATGGCGCCGAGTTTTGGCGGTATCAATCTTGAAGATATAAAAGCGCCCGAATGCTTTGACATTGAGCAGGCGCTGAAAGATTCGGTTGACATTCCGGTTTTCCATGACGACCAGCACGGCACGGCTATTGTTGTTAGCGCGGCGCTGATTAATGCGTTGAAAATTGTTGGCAAAAAGTTTTCTGATATTAAAGTTGTTGTCAATGGCGCGGGCGCGGCTGGTATGGCGATAACCTACCTTATTCAGAAAATGGGCGCGGAAAATATTATGCTCTGCGATTCGACCGGCGCGATTTACGAAGGGCGCGGCAAAGGCATGAATCCTTACAAAGATCAAATCGCCGCTGTCACCAATTCGCAGCACGAAGCAGGACAACTTACTGATGTTATTCACGGCGCGGACGTATTTATCGGCGTGTCGAAGGGCAATTTGCTCAATGAAGAAATGATTCAGAAGATGAACAAAGACGCGATAATTATGGCTATGGCGAATCCTACGCCGGAGATTTTGCCGGACAAAGCTAAGGCAGCAGGCGCGCGCGTTGTTTGCACGGGACGCAGTGATTTTCCTAACCAGGTTAATAATCTGCTTGCGTTTCCTGGAATTTTCCGCGGCGCTCTTGATGTTCGCGCAACTGACATTAACGAAGAAATGAAAATTGCGGCGGCTTATGCGATTGCGTCATTAATCACCGACGCTGAACTTAATGAAGAAAATGTTATCGCAAGTCCGCTTGATAAGCGCGTTGCTCCGACTGTTGCGGCGGCTGTTGCCAAGGCGGCGATTGAATCTGGCGTTGCTCAAAATAAAAATATCACGCCGGAGCAGGTTGCTCAACATACGCGTGATTTGCTTAGTGATTTGCTTAGTAAATAATAATTTTATTTGACGGTTGCCGTCCTTGATTGGGCGGCTTTTTTTATTTTATTGCAACGTTAATTTTAGTGCCAGGCGGAAATTTTTCGTACAGCTTAATTTCTTCACCTGCAAGATTAATCGTCAATTCAGTACCAACGCCCGTCCGCAGCGACAAATTTTTTATGCGGCGATTCATATTGTCCATTATAAACCAATCGCCGTCTTTGCGAAAAACGCCGTCGCTCTCCATAAAAGGCAAACCTACGCCTTGCGATTTGTACCGCGTTCGACGCAAAACAAAATCTGCGCCGTCAAATTCCAGTTCCTCGATAACCGGAGTTTTCTGCACAGAATGAATAAATTTTATTGTCAGCGGCAAATTCTTTTTCACGGCGGCTGTCGTCACAATTTCCGTTGAACCGCCAACTTCCGCCGTCACGTAAACTTTTTCTTCGGCAAAGACGAATACCAGCACCAGCAATATTGCCGCGATTAAAATTTTCTTAATCAACATTCTCAAAATCTTTCGGGCTGTAATATTTATCGGTGTGCAAAAATTCATCCTTGACAACTTGCCCGTTGTTGTAATACACGCGATAAATCGAAGGATTCATACCGTTGCCGTCGCTCTCAATGACAATTTCGTTGCCGCCCAAATCAGCCTTCGTTCCCAAAACAAAAACCGTCAGCGTCGAACCCGAAGCGTAAGCCGTCAGATAAACCGGATGCGGCAAATCATTTCTAAATTTAAAATCAATCTGCTCGTCAGCAACCGTGGCGTCCCTACCCGCGCTAACATAACCGGACGGGAAAAAATGCGCTGTACGTTCGGTAGGTGTCAAGCCCGCCAAAAGTACCGCGTTATAAAGCGTAGAACTGACTTGACAAACACCGCCGCCTACGCCGTCTTCAGTTTTGCCGTTGATAATAACTGGCGCATTTTGATAACCGGCGCTGTACGTGCGCGGACCAACCGTATCGTTGAAGGAAAATACCCAGCCGGTTTTTAAAATTTTATCGGAAATGGAATTAGCCGCCAGCCAAATATTATCGCCGCGCGCGCCTGGATAATAATAAGTCGTGTATTCGCCGAGAATCGAATCAATCTGCGCGACATCTTCAGTTGTAATGAACGGCGGAATTTCTTCGGGCGTCAAATCGATTTTGTTAGGCAGATTTAAATTCGTGAGCGGCTCTTTCAAAGACGCGGCGAGTTGGTCGCGGTCGAGTTTTTTGCCGATAACGCCAGGAATTTTCTCAACGCCATTTTCTGAAACGTAGCAAACAGCGTTAACCGGCTGCGTATCGATTTTGTCAGCAATTTCGTCGATTTTTTGAGCTAAAAGTTTTTCGTCGTACTTAGCCGTCAATGGAACTTCGCGCCCTTTGGTAAAACAGCTGATTTGTTCACCGAGATTTTGAAAAAAAGTACCGCCGCGCCCGTAACTTTCAGCCTGCGCGACAGATTTGTCGATTTGCGGCGTCAAGGCAATTTCAGCCGGATTGATTTTAAATTCTTCGTTGCCGTAAGTGAAAGTCAGCGGATGAATTTTTTGATTAGCGGCGCTCTGAAAAAAAGTTCGAGCGGAAGGCTCGCTCAAGCCGCCAATCGGACGCCCTTCAAATTTGACGCCGGAAATAATTTTGTCGCTATCAGCAATGGAACTTGAAACCGCCGCCGCCGTTATTCCCGTCGCCAAAACCAGCGCCGAGGCTATTATCGGCAATTTGTTTGTCGCCAATATATTTTTCCAGTCGAGATTTTCTAAATTTAAAACTTGCATTGCGCATACTCCTTTGGATAAAAAAACCGTGTGTGCCACTATGATTTTTAACTGTAAATACGCCGCGCGTTGTCAATATCCTTTTTTTCGCAAATAAAAAATGCGCGAGTCCATCGCGCCAAAAGTAAATATTTTTTATAGTTTACAAAAGTTTGGTTTGCTTTATCGCCTCAATATTTTTAGTACCGGCGAGTTGCATTGTAATTGAGAGTTCCTTGTTGAAATGCTCGAATACGGATTTAACGCCGTCCGCGCCGTCCGAATTACCATAAGCAGAAAGATTTGGCATAGGCAACGGAAATTGAAATTTATTAACAACATCTTCTTCACGGTAGCCGCCCAAAGTCGAATCCACCGTCATAATAATCGCCTTGACGCCTGCGCGAACGGCTTTATCAATGAGAAATTTATTAAAATTATCGTCCTTGCTCATATAGATTTGAAAAAATTGCGGCGCGCCATTTACCGCCTTAGCCGCATCTTCAATCGCCGTGCTACCGTAAGTGCTCATTGAAAAAAGCGAACCCGCCGCCGCTTGTACCATTCCCTGCAAAACGCGCGGCACAATCTGCTTGTCATTAAAAGCGCGGGTATTTTCCCGAAGCGTCCATTAATCTTCAGCGCCGCCACGAATATAACCAAACGCGCCGCGTTCCATTCGCGCCCTTACGCGCTCTTCCAATGACGCAATGTTGACAATTTCAATCGGGTGTTCCTCAGTGCTAGTGTAATAAGCCATAAAAATTTTCCTCCATTACTTATTCAATGTTCGCTTTGAACTTTTGATTTTATTTTTCGCAACATTTATATTACCTACGATAATCTAATTAGACACATTATCAGAAAAATTTTGCTATCGGGATTTCCGGTATTTGTTCAGCAATACCATCAGAATTTGCTTTTCCTCCGGCGTCCAAACTGAAAATTTATCGCTAATCATTTGATTATTTTTCGGTTTGACTTGCTGAATAATTTCGCGACCTTTGTCAGTCAATTCAACGATACTGTAACGGCGATCCTCATCATTCTTAGTTTTGGTGACGAGCCCCATTTTAATCAAGTTGCCGATAATCACCGGCACAGTTCCGTCACTGCTCAAAATGGTTTCTTTAATTTCGCCAACATTCAAAGCGCCTTTTCGATTGAGCGCTTCAAGTACAGCAAATTGCCCGAACGTCAAACCGTAAGCCGCACTTATCCTGGAAGTTGCCCAATCCAATTCTTTCGTCATACGATAAAGACAGCCCAGAATGAAAAAATCTTCGTGCATAATTTATCACCGGCTGAATAATAAATCTAGATAAATATTTTGTCAAGCGAAAAAATACTTGCCTGCAACGGAAATTCAACGTAAAATATTAAAAAACTGCGAAAGGGAAGTTGAAATTTTGGACGACTCAATGTTGCCGCTGGCGCTGATAATAATTTTGGCGTTTGTAAGCGGCTATTTCTCATTAATGGAAACCGCGCTGTCAGAAAGTCGGCACGGGAAAATCGAAAAACTCGCGCAGGACGGCAATTCCGATGCGAAAGTAGCGTTGTCAATGGTCGAAGAGCCGGAAATTTTTTTAGCGGTGGCGAAAGTCGGCGCAATTTCCGCGGGAATTTTATCCGGCGTCTGCGCGGTATTTTCAGCCAAATTGATTTTAGAGCAGATAAGTTTTTTGGAACAGGCGCAAATCGTCTCAATCGCCGCGGCAATTTTAATCGTGATATTTTTAATGGTGGTGTTCGGCGCGCTGTTGCCGATACGCACCGCGCAGCAAATGCCCGAAAAAGTTTTGCTGGAGCATTACAAAAGTTTTCGGTTAATCTCAAAAATAATCAGCCCGCCGATTTTATTAATTTCAAAAATAACTGACGGCGCAATGATGATTTTCGGTATCAGCGCCGAAACTTCCGACGTTGTGACCGAAGACGAAGTTAAAGATTTAATCGAGCAGGGCACTGAAGACGGCACTTTCGAGAAATCGGAGCGGGCTATGGTTGACAAAATTTTTTATTTGAGCGACCAAACTGCAAATGCGCTTATGACGCCGCGAATTAAAATGATTTGGCTGGATATTTCGGACGGAATTGAACAGAATTTGAAAATTATCCGCGAAAGTCAGCAGAATGTTTTTCCGGTGGGCGAAGGCAATTTGGACGAATGCCGCGGCGTGATTTACGCGAAAGATTTGCTTGACGCCGTGCTTGATAAAAATTCTGACGCCGAAATTGATTTGACTAAACTTTTGAAAAAGCCGGTGTACATTCCGCGCACGGTTGAGGCTTTTCGACTGGTTGAGAAATTCAAGGAGAGCGGCGAATCGGTCGCGATTGTCAACGACGAATACGGCGGCGTTGTCGGGATAATCACGCTTGACGATATCGCGCAGGAGATAGTTGGGCTTGAAGAATCTGACGAGCCGCAATTTAAATTGAAGCGCGATAATGTTTGGCTGGTCGACGGGCTTTGTGACATTGACGAATTTAAGCGGCGGTTTAAGTTTGAATTTTTGCCCGATGAAGAACGCGACCATTTTCAGACGATGGGCGGCTTTTTGACTTCGCTGTTCGGCTACATTCCGAAAGTTGGCGAGATTCGCGAATGGAATAATTTTAAATTTAGAGTTGAGGCGATGGACGGCGCGCGCATTGATAAAATTTTGTTGACACGCGGCTAAGTTTGTGATAGCATTGACAGGCTTAATGGAGGAGTGTCCGAGCGGTTGAAGGTGCTTGACTCGAAATCAAGTGTAGCTAATAACTACCGTGGGTTCGAATCCCACCCCCTCCGCCATATTTTGAAATTAACAAGTCCCGCGTTCAACGGGGCTTTTTTCGTACATTAACGATTTGCACGTCAGTTAGGAATTGTTATTAACAGTTTGAAAAATGTTGAAGTGAAATTTTAAATAAATTTTCGTAATTGGGGGCGACGGTATGAAATTTGTATCTTGGAATGTTAACGGTTTGCGCGCGTGTCTCAAAAAAAATTTTATGGACAGCTTTAAAAATTTGGACGCGGATATTTTTGCTGTGCAGGAAACGCGGATGTTGCAAAGTCAAGCGCTTATCGAAATTGACGGCTATTCGCAATATTGGAACAGCGCCGAGAAAAAAGGCTATTCCGGCACGGCGATTTTCACGCGCATTCAGCCGCGCTCCGCCACTTACGGCATAGGCTACGACGAACACGACCACGAAGGGCGCGTTATCACTTTGGGCTTCGACAATTTTTATTTTGTCAACGTTTACGCGCCAAATTCGCGCAGGACGCTTGAGCGGCTTGATTATCGTATGACCTGGGAAAATTCTTTTCGCGAATACATTGCCAAATTGGACGACGTTAATCCGGTGATAATTTGCGGCGATTTGAATGTGGCTCATAACGAAATTGATTTGAAAAATCCGGCGTCGAATCACCAAAACGCGGGCTTTACTGACAGCGAGCGCGAAAAATTTGCCGAACTTTTGAACGCGGGTTTCACCGACACTTTCAGATGTTTGTATCCCGATAAAATTGGCGCTTACAGTTGGTGGTCGAATTTCCGCAACGCCCGTGAAAATAATTCCGGCTGGCGCATTGATTATTTTTTAGTGTCGAATAGAATTGCCGATAAAATTTCCGCCGCTACGATTGAATCACAAATTTTCGGCAGCGATCATTGCCCCGTCACTTTAACTTTAGAAAAATTTTAAACCGTACCGTGAAAGATTTTCGCGCAGGAGTCGCATAAAAATTTTACCAGGGTCAATTTTTTCAGCGTAATAATCCGGCACTTTTTCAATATACAAGCCGCTAGCCCGCGCCTCATTCTGCTGATAATGCCCAAAAACATATTTAATCGTGGGATATTTTTCATGCAGATATTGAATCAGATGAATATTTGAAAGTAACTGCGCGGCTGTCAAATCTTGTTCGCCATTAACGCCGCCGACATTTTCAATACCAATGGCACACCAATTATAGCCGATAGCGTGACGATTCAGCGCGGTTTCGGGCGTCAAGCGGTAAATCGTGCCGTCCCTGTCAACTACAAAGTGCGACGCAACATTGAGCGTGCCCGCGTCAATCCCGCTGGTGAATTCTTCATTGTAAAAATAATCGTAAGTAGCTTCAAAAGTTTCAGTCGCCGTCCAATGAACTACCACTGCGCGAGGAATAATTGTAGTTTCAGAAAAACCGTAATGTTCCTGCGCGTATTCCCTAATCAAGCGCTCGCGATTTTCCGACCATTCGATTGGTTTATAAATTATCGGCAAATCTTCAACGTGCTTTTTCGCGGCGGCTGCATTCGCCATTAACAAAATTAATCCTATCAATAAAAATTTTTTCAAAATAAGCGCCTCATTTCTTAGCTAAAACTCTCTGCAAAGTCTCCATCATTTTCGGCACATCAAGCGGCTTTGCAACGTGATCATTCATACCCGCCGCCTTGGCTCGCTCGACATCTTCAGAAAAAGCATTCGCCGTCATTGCTATTATCGGAATCTCGGCGAGTTTTTTATTTTCCAATTTGCGAATCGCTTGAGCCGCCTCGTAGCCGTTCATTATCGGCATTTGAATATCCATCAAAATCGCATCGTAATCGCCAGGTTTCGACGCCGCAACTTTTTCAACCGCCTCCTTGCCATTTACCGCAAAATCGACTTCAAAACCGACCTCTTCCAAAATCATCAGCGCAATTTCGCGATTGACTTCAATATCTTCGACGAGCAAAAGTTTTTTGTTGGTGAAGTCCATATCTTTAACCTGCGCGACAGCCGGAATTTCCTCCGGAACTTCGGATTTATCAACCAGCGGCAACTCGATATTCAAAATAAATTCCGTACCTTTGCCAGGCGCAGTCACAACTTCAATCGTGCCGTTCATCAAATCAATAATGCTCTTGGTTATCGCCATACCTAAGCCCGTGCCTTGAATGCCGCTGACAGTGGAAGTTCTTTCGCGAGTAAACGGCTCAAATACAGTCTTGGCAAATTCGGGGCTCATACCGATTCCGCTGTCCTTGACGCGCAACTCATAATAGCCGCGGTTATCGACGCAATTTTTTTCAGTGAGCGTGATTGAAACTGTGCCGCCTTCCGGAGTAAATTTGTAGGCGTTGCTGGTAAGATTCAAAAGTACTCGATTCAGCCGGTGCTTATCGCAGGAAACGTACGGATTTTGAATGCCGGAACTATCGACAACGAAATTAATTTTCTTGCCCTGCATTTGATTAGCAAACATATCGCGCAGGTCGTCAAGTACTTTGGTAATATTAGCGGGCGCGGCGTCCAAATCCATTTTGCCGGATTCAATCCTGCTCATTTCGAGAACGTCATTAATCAGCGCGAGTAAGTGCTTGCTGGAATTTTCGATTTTCAATAAAAAATCTTGAACCTCCGCTTGACTGACACCGTGCCGCCGCGCAAGATTTGTATAGCCAATAATCGCATTCATCGGCGTCCTAATATCGTGGCTCATATTCGACAGAAAATTAGTTTTGGCGCGGCTGTTTTCCTCGGCTTTAATTTTCTCCATTTCAGCTTGACGCCCGCGCCGCAGTATCGCCGAATAAATATTAAACATTATGAACAGGCTCAGCAAAATAAATCCCATTTGAATGACGCTGTTTTTGAAAAGCGAATCACGGATTGTGTTCATTTGGCTCTTCAGATAATGTTCTTCTTGAAGTTGCTGCATAGAATGATTTTTGACACCGTAACTTTCCAATTCGCCCTGGTAAAATTCGCCGATATTTTTAACAACGATTTTCATATTGTTGTCGTTTTCTTGGCGAACCCACATTAGCGAGCCGAAAAATATAAAAAACAACATGACAATCCAAACCACAACCGATTTGCCAAAACGCTGCTCAACGTCACGGTCGAAAACTTTTTGAAAAAATACAAAGCCGCATACGCTCCACGCAACCAGCACGAAGTAAGATTCTGTTGCTAAAATGTCCGCCGACCAGAAATTTGGAAACAGCAAAAACATTGCAAATACCGTTGAAAAAATTATTCCCGCTATGCCCGTTATTTCAAATTTTTTATCGCCCGCCTCTCGCGCAGTGATATATGCGCACGCCGAAGTGTAGCCGTAAACAATCGTCGCGCCAACAGTTGTGGCGTCAACCACCCAGCTAATCATCGTCCGCCCAACAAACGGCACTGACAGCGAAATTATTATCAAAAACAAAATCGCATTGCTCGGCACGCCGCGCTCATTCAGTTTCGCAAACCATTTCGATAAAATATTATCTTCAGCTGTCGCGTAAATCAAGCGGCTTGTTCCCAAATACAGCCCCAGTAAAGTTGTGGAGATGGCGGCTAATATCGTTAAGCCCATGAAAAATAATCCCGTCGAACCGAAAATTTGATTGACAGCGTTAAAAGTTGGAACTGCGATTAAGCCGCTGAGTTTGTGCAAGTTTTTGGTGTAGTCGCCCCAATGCGCGAATTGCTCCGGAACGACCGACGCCGCTAAAATCGTCATTGCGATATAAAAAATTGCCGCCGCGATTATTCCCAACGTCATCAGCTTAAATGATTTTTTCGGCGAAAAATTAAATTCGTCAACCAAATTGGAAATCGATTCAAAGCCCACAAACGCCCACGGCGACAGCGCAATTATGCTGAACATTCCATAGAAAACCGAATTGCTTTGCGAAAACGCCGGTAAATAAGTTTCAAAGTCATTGCTGTTAAAAATTCCGCCAATCGCAAAAATTACGCCGCACGCCAGAAAAAATATCGTCAAGAGCGTGGTTAATCGAATGGCAAAAATTTTCCTGTAAATATCCAGCACGCCAAAGATAATCAAGCCAAAAAGCGTCAGCGCCACTTCGCCAAAATAAATATCGTAGCCGAACAAAACGTAATGGAAACCGAATTGCAAAACGTCGCCGATTAAATTTCGCCCGACCAAAACAAGCGCGGTAGCATTTGCCCAAATAATTGAAAGGTAAGTAAGCCACATCGCCCAGGCGCAAAGCAAAGCGTGATCGTAGCCGAGAATTTTTTTTGTATAAGTGAAGACGCCGCCCGAATCCGGATAACGATTCATCATGTAATGGTAATTGGCGGCAATGATAATCATAACGAGCGCGCCGAGCGTTAAGGCGATTGTCGAGCCCAAAGGTCCGGCAAATGGCAGAAAAGTCGTCGCGGGCATAATGAATGAGCCCCAGCCCACGCAACAGCAAAATGACAGCGCCCAAACATTAAGCGGCGTTAAGTATCGTGTCAAACCTTCTTTCGCGTGTTCCAATGGAATTGCTCCCCTTAAAAAAACTCTGCCCAATTATACTGTCAATCTCAGAAATTGTCCAAAAATTTTTGACGCGGCGGGCGATTTATGATAGAGTTTTGAAAATAAATTCGAGGTGATTTTTTTGAAAGCGTTGTACTTGGATTGTGCGTCGGGGATTAGCGGGAATATGTTTTTGGGCGCGTGTTTGCAGTTGGGCGTGCCGGAAAAATATTTGCGTCAAGAGCTGGATAAATTGAAATTACCGCACGAATATGATTTGCGCATTTCTGACGTCAGCAAAAATGGAATAGGCGCGGCTTATGTTGACGTTAAACTTCTGCGCGAATTTGAGCCGGAAAAAATTCAGCAGGAGGGCAATAACATTCGCAGACTACCGCGACAAATTCATTCGCACGAACACAGAACTTTTGCCGATATTCGCGAAATAATCAATGCGGCGGAATTATCGGCGGCGGTGAAAAATACTGCGCTGAAAATTTTTGAAGTGATTGCACAGGCTGAGGGCAAAGTTCATCAGCGGGCGGCGGACGAAGTTCATTTTCACGAAGTCGGCGCGGTTGATTCGATTGTGGATATTGTGGGCTGTGCGATTTGCCTTGATTATCTTGAAGTGGCGAAAATTTTTGTTGGCAAGGTGAATGTTGGCAGCGGCTTTGTTAAATGCGCTCACGGTTTAATGGCAGTGCCAGCTCCGGCGACGGCTGAACTTTTACAGGGCTTTAAAACTTACAGTTACGGCGCGGAAAAGGAATTGACAACACCGACGGGCGCGGCGATTATCAAGGCGCTTGCGGGATATCGCGCAGATTTGCCGGAAGATTTTACTTCAGAAAAAATCGGATATGGCGCGGGAACTTTGGATTTGCCGATACCGAATGTTTTAAGGATTTATTTTGGCGAATGCAGCGGGAATATTGAGCGGCGGCTTGTGAAACTTGAGACGAATATTGACGATATGAATCCGCAGATTTACGGCTGGCTGTACGAAAAACTTTTTGCGGCGGGCGCGTTGGACGTTTGGACGACGAATATTAATATGAAAAAAAATCGTCCGGCGCAAATGCTCAGTGTTTTGGTTGACAATGAACATCAGGCGGACTGCGCGAAAATTATTTTTGAGGAAACGACGACGCTTGGCTTGCGCGTGATAAATATTGAGCGGCGAATTGAGGCGACGCGCAAAATGGCGAAGGTTGAAACGAGTTACGGCGAAGTTCAATGCAAAGTCAGCGCGTATGACGGCAAAATTGTTTCGATAACGCCGGAATATGAAGACTGCAAAAAATTAGCTGAAAAAAATAATGTGCCGCTGAAAATTATTTGGCAAGAGGCGCTCGCTAATCAACAGGCACGTCTTAGTTAGGGCATAGTGAAAAGGGGCTAGCGAATAGTGAAAAACCCATCGGGCTTAGAAAAACTCGGTGGGCTTTTTTAATTTACTCAGACACCGCAAGCGGTATGAATGCTGAATTTATATCATACAATCAAGCAAATTGCAAGAAATTTTTTTCACAACAAAAAACTCACAGCCCGATTAAAACTGTGAGCAAAATATTTTCGCACAGAGCTTATTTTTTCTGTGTCAAAAATTGATTGAGCAAAGACATCGCCACTTGAGCGCCGACGTTTGCATTTGCGTTTGAATTAGCATTTGCCGTGCTGCCGCCCAAGCCTGGTATCAAACTTGAAAGTGCGCCGCCAAGTCCATTTTGCATTTGTTGCGTCACGACGAATTTTGCGCCGTTTACCATAATCGTTTTGCCAATTTCGCTTGTCGCCACTTGCATTAAAAATTTTTGAAAAGCTTCAGTTGTAACCAGTTGCGTCGCCGCCGCTTTGAATATCGGATTTACCGCTAATTTTTTCAAGACTTCCGAATTGCTGTTGCTCATTAAAGAAGTCGCCAGCTGCGTTGCGAGTTGAGGATTTTGTTTAAGTGCGGCATTCGCCATGTTCAAAATCGAATCTTCCACTGCCATTCAAACCATCTCCAATTTAATCGAGTTTAATATTTGTGATAATGCGCCCAAGTCTGACGCCGGAAAGCAAATTCCAGGACCATTTGAGCGCAACCGTGAAATTCGTAAACGCGCCGGATAATCTGAGCAAATGTACAAACATCCACGCGCACCACGCAAAAAATCCCGTCATATGCGGCTTGTTGACAACGGCTTGACCGCGCCCAATCGTAGCCATAGCGCCCAAATCTTTATAAACAAATTTTTCAAGGTTGGTATCGCCTTTGAGCAGCTTCATAATATTTTTGTGAGCAACAGCCGCCTCTTGAGTGGCAACCGGCGCAACCGTCGGCAAGGGGCGTTTCATATCGCCGTGCATAAACGCCGCACAATCGCCAATCGCAAATACATTTTTATGAACCGCGCCGCGAACCATTAAATCTTCTTCAATCCAGATTCGCCCGTCGCGCGCACATTCTCCGCCACAATTTTTCATCATATCAACTGCGCGAACGCCCGCCGCCCAAATTACCGTTGTGGTAGGAATTTCCGCGCCGCTCTTCAATTTCAAAACATCGCCGTCATAGCCTACAACCTGCGTATTCAGCATAACTTCAACGCCTTTACTGCGCAAAACTCGAACCGTTTCTTCCTGCAAATCTTCAGTCATCATCGGCAAAACGCGCCCAGTCGCCTCAATCAGATAAACTTTTACGTCGTTCCAATCAAGGTTGTGAATTTCCTTTTTTTGAATCTCGATAAGCTCAGTTAAAGCGCCGGCTTCTTCAACGCCCGTCGGTCCGCCGCCTACTACAACAAATGTCATGCGCTTTTTACGATCTTCGGGCGTGCGGTATGGCTTACAGGCGCGCTCAAATTCGTGCAGGACGTGATTTCTGATATGCAGCGCCTCTTGCAAAGTCTTCATACCAAATGAATGTTCCTCGACTTCCTTCATACCAAAAAAATTCGTGGTAGCACCGGCGGCTAATATCAGATAATCGTAATGAATTTCGCCGTGATTCGTCAGCAAAACGTCGCGTTCCTGGTCGACGCCCTGCGCCTTCGCCATAAATAAATTGACATTTTTATTATTGCGGAAAAATGAGCGAATCGGATATGCAATTTCGTCGGTGGAGAGTACGGAAGTTGAAACCTGGTACAACAGCGGCTGAAACAAATGGAAATTATGCCTGTCAACCAGCGTCACTTCAACATTTTCTTTGGCGAAAAGTTTAGCAAGTTTAATCCCGCCGAATCCGCCGCCGACTATAACGATTTGGGGCTTTCCATTGGACATCGTAAGACCTCCCAAAAAATTTTACGTGCAAAACAAAATATTAATAATTCCGTGGGTATAATATCACAGATTTATCGAAATGAAAATAGGCTTGACATAGATTTTTGTATGTGATAGACTTTCGCACGTTAAGCAGGAGTCATCGCTTCTCACCCGTCGACCTTGAATGAGTTGGCTGGTTGCGTCAAATGGCGCATTGTAATTATTTGCAAGAGTTGAGGTGGCTTTGATGCCGCCTTTAATTTTTATTTGAGCGCCGCAGGAGGTGTATTTACAATTAGCAGGGATAGTTTGAGAATCAATGAGGAAATTCGCATTCGTGAAGTCAGAGTAACCGACGTAAACGGCGAGCAACTGGGTATTATGGCGACAAAGGACGCTTTGAGATTGGCTGAGGAACAGCATTTAGATTTGGTTGAAGTTGCGCCCAAGGCTCGTCCGCCAGTTTGCCGGATTATGGACTTTGGCAAATACCGTTACGAACAGCAGAAGCGTGACAAGGAAGCGCGCAAAAAGCAAAAAGTCATCACCGTTAAGGAAGTCAAACTTAGACCGAATATTGAGCAACACGATTTCGACGTTAAATTGAAAAATGCCCAGCGTTTTATTGAGGACGGCGACAAAGTCAAAGTTACCGTTATGTTTCGCGGGCGTGAACTTTCGCACCCCGAATTGGGCAATGCTATTTTGGATAAGATGGCTAAGGCGTTGGAAGAAAACGTTACCATTGAACGTGCCGCGAAGCTTGAAGGTAAAAATATGACGATGATTCTCTCTCCTAAGGCGCAGAATGCTAAGAAAACTAAAAAAGGAGGGGTAGCCAATGCCCAAGATAAAGACTCACCGTCACCGGCAGTGGCGAATTTAAACGTAATAAAGCTTATAAAAGCCATATCCTGGAGAAAAAAACTCGTAAGCGCAAGAGAAATCTCCGCAAAGCCACGCTTGCTTCGGCTTCGGATCGTTCCAACGTTAAAAAAATGCTCCCGTACGCTTGATTAGGGGATAGGTTTTAGGGAATAGGGAATAGCGATTTTTTACACTAATCTCTGGGCTCTTTGCCCTAACCCCTAAAATCGACTGAAAGGAGATTTTATTGTGCCAAGAGTAAAAACAGGCGTAACTGCTCACAGACGCCATAAAAAAATTCTCAAGCTGGCGAAAGGTTATCGCGGCGCGAGAAGTAAACAGTTTAAAAAAGCTAACGAATCCGTCATGAAGGCTGGGCAGTACGCCTACCGTGACAGAAAAGTTAAGAAACGCGAATTTCGCCGTCTCTGGATTACCCGTATCAATGCGGCGGCGCGTCTTAATGGTATTTCTTACAGCAAGCTCATTTGCGGACTTACCAAGGCTGGCGTTGAAATCGACCGCAAAATGATGGCTGAATTGGCTGTTTCCGACGCGGCGGCTTTCACCAAGCTTGTTGAAGTTGCTAAGAAAAATATTTAATCCGATTCACATAAACAAAAAAGCGGGCTCAATCCTTTTGGAAAGAGTCCGTTTTTAGTTTGCGGAAAATTTATTTCACGGAATATAATTCATTGACAAGTCGATAAATTTATTTGCAAGTTTAGCCTTTTGAAGAACTTCCTCGGTAATTTCCGCGCCCGCTTCGACGATAACCGCGCCGGTATCAGCTTTAATGGTACGCGCGGCTTTTTTACCGAGCAACATCATGCGGCGTCTTTCTTCAGCGCCTGTTTTTTTAGTGGTAGATGCGGCTGGCGTCGAACTTTTTTTAGGCGCGACGGTTGGCGCAGGGTCGGCGGCTTTTTTCTGATTTTCCATGGCGCGCTTGAGTGCCGCCCTCAAAGCTTCAGCCTGTTGAACTTTCGGCTGCGCTTCCGGCTCTGGTTCGGGTTCGTCCTGCGCGACTGGCTCTTCAACAACCGGCGGAATTTCCGGCTCAGGTTCGGGCTTAGAAATTTCTTCAACCGGCGGCTCAAAAATCGGCGGTGGAGTTTCAATTACCGGCGGTGGCGCAGGAATTTCTTCCTTAACCGGCTCAACTATCGCATTTGCAGGAACGCTCGCAGTTTTCTTTCGCGCAGGATTTACTCGCGCAGGATTATTTTTCGCGGTTGGGTCAATCATTGTAACCTGTTTGCCGAAAATAGAAATTTGGTCAGCGTTAATTTCAGAAACAGTACCGTCGCTCGCCGTAACTTCGCATTTCTCAATTTTGCCGTCGTCGCCTATCAGAATTTCGGTAATCTTGCCTTGAATCGAGCCGTTTTTAGTAATAGCCTTAGTGCCGAGAACGCGGATATTTTCGTCAAGCATCGTCTCATAGTCACCGGCTTCGTTATAACGCAAAATATTTTCGCTGTGAACAATGGTAATGGCGTCGTCGCCAATCGCAATAACCGCGTCGTAGGGAATGAGTTTCACGCCGCGATACCATTCGTCATCTTCAATCGTAATTGCCGCGACTATGCCTTTTTTGGCGTCAATCAGCAAAGTTTTACTCGTACCCAGCTCGCGCCCTTCAGTTATACTGATTATCGGCAAGCCAAGAATTTCCGCACTTTTTTTCATCGTGTAGCCTCCAGTAATGCGTGTTTATAATTTTTTGAAGTTGGACTGCGCCGCTTGAAATTCAGTTTCAATTTCCTGTAAATAATCTTTAGGAATTTTGCTGAAAGGCGTAGACAGCGCGTCGTGTTTCAAAAGAACTAAATGCACGGTTCGCAGATATACCAAATTTTTTTGAAATTCAGTTTTAGTAGTGAAATTTTTTTTAACGGCAGGAAGATTCAGCGCGCGCTCATAAATTTTAATGGCGTTCGTATAAGCCGCCTGCTCTTTGTAAATATTGCCCAAATCGATAGCCACGAACGGCGCGTAATCGTCATTTGAATAAACTTCGAGCGCTTTTTTGTAAGCAGAAATAGCCGCGCTCAAATTGCCGCGTTTTTTTTCGGAATCGGCGCGGTCTAAAATTTCGTCCAAAGTTTCGTCGTCCTGCGCGAAAGTTTTCGCTTTGAAAAATTTCACGGCGGATTTATCGGCAAATTTTTTGGTTAATTGCTCCGCTTCGGTTTTCGGCGGCTCAATTTGTTTTGGAACTTCAATTTCTTGAACCGGCGGCGAAATTTCCACGGGCGCTTTTTTAGTCAAAAAATAATTTAACACCGTCACCACTACCGACGCTAAAAATATTAATCCGAACAGGCGAAAAAAATAATCTTGATTCGGTTCGGGCGACAGCGCCATTGCGCCCAAATCTACCAGCAATGACAGTACCGCGCCCAACGCCAGCGCGCCATACGAAATTTTCAGCCCCAATCTGCTCAAAATCCCATTTATCAAAAGTATGCTGACAATCATCACGCTCGGCACTATCAAAAAAAATGTCAAATTACCCGCCTCACGATTAACCAAAATATTTACTTACCGAAATTTGAAACTTCGACGCGCTAAAAGAAATTCCTGCAAACGATTGAAAAACGATATTGAACGTGGTATACTTGCCGCTGTTTGAAAGAGGGTGATTTTAAAAATGGCTAAATTGAAAAAAATTGGCTTTATCGGCACTGGGATAATGGGCGCGGCTATGGCTGGACATTTGCTTAACGCCGGTTACGAAGTCAGCGTTTATAATCGCACGAAATCTAAGGCGCAGGCTCTGATTGACAAAGGCGCGCGTTGGTGCGAAACTGCCGGTGAATGCGCGAAAAATCAAGACGTTGTTATTACGATGGTTGGCTATCCGAAAGACGTTGAGCAAATTTATTTGGCGGAAGGCGGGATTGTCGATTCTGCTAAAAAGGGCGCGTATCTTATCGATATGACGACTTCCTCGCCGATTGTTGCTGAAAAAATTTACGCGGCGGCCAAGGCGAAAAATTTGCACGCGCTTGACGCTCCGGTTACCGGCGGCGATATTGGCGCTAAAGACGCGACGCTTTCAATTTTGATTGGCGGCGACAAAGAAGATTTTGAAGTGTTGATACCGATTTTTGAAGTTATCGGCAAAAATATTGTTTACGAAGGAGGCGCGGGTTCTGGGCAGAAAACTAAGGCGTGTAACCAGATAGCGATTGCGGGCGCGCTTGCCGGAGTATGTGAGGCTTTTGCTTATGCTAAGGCGGCTGGGCTTGACATTGAGAAAGTTTACGCGGCGATTTCCAAAGGCGCGGCTAGTAGCGTTCAAATGACGGGCGTTGTGCGCAAAGGGCTTGACGGCGATTTTAAGCCAGGATTTATGCTGAAACATTTAGCAAAAGATTTAGCAATTGGCAATGAAACTGCCACGGCTTACGGGCAAGCTTTGCCGATTTTAGGTATGGTTCTTCATGAGATTCGGAATATGGAAAAATCCGGTCAAGGCGCAGAGGGAACTCAAGCTTTACTCAAATATTATGGTGTTGTCGATTAGGAGGAAAATATTTTGTTTGACGAATTTAAAAAATTTATAATGCGCGGCAATGTTGTTGATATGGCGACTGGTGTTATTATCGGCGCGGCTTTCGGCAAGATTGTTTCATCTTTTACTTCGGATATTTTGATGCCGCCTTTGGGTCTTATGCTCGGCAAGGTTGATTTTTCTAATTTGTTTATTAATTTGTCCAGCGTGGAATATGAGAGTTACGCCGCGGCTAAGGAAGCGGGCGCGCCGGTTATCGCGTATGGCGTTTTCTTAAATACTTGCCTTGATTTCTTGATTATGGCAACTGCAATTTTTATTCTTATCAAATGGGTTAATAGAATAATGCCGCCGCCCAAACCTGCTCCAACCAAAGATCCGCGTAAATGCCCGTACTGCAAAGAAGTTGTCGCTGACGACGCGACCAAATGTCCGCATTGTGCGTCCGATATTGCTGGAAAATAGATAAATAAATCAACTTTCTTTCTCATTGCCGAAAGAAAGTTGCAAAGAAAGGCTAGCCCGCGCTTAATTAATTCGCTTCACGCTCATTAAGGGCGCGGGCGTGGGGTTCGCGCCGCCATCCGTGGCGGCTTTTGTTGGTTATTTAGTTATTTGTTCATTCGCCAAACGTCAACTAATTCTTTAGCCGCAACGTACGGATTTTCAGCGCCCGCCACTGCTGACACTACAAAAAATCCTGCAACACCAGTTTTTACCAACGCCGGAATATCCGCCATTTTAACGCCGCCGCCAACAACTACCGGCAATGAACTAATTTTCGCCAACATAGAAAGTTCAGCCAAATCACGCGTAATAATCCTGCCGTCAGCTGTAACTCCGCAATCCGGCTTTGTCGCCGTCTCGTGCAACGGTCCTGCTCCAAAATAATCTATCTGCGAAATGTCCGCCGTCTTCACATAATCAATCAAATTTTCAGTGCGCGCGCTCAATCCAACAACCGAATCTTCGCCCAAATATTTCCGGCACACTTCAACCGGAATATCACTTTGCCCAACGTGCACGCCGTCAACTTTAACGCCAATTTCACGCGCCGCCAATGCAATATCCAGCCGGTCATTGACAATCAACGCGACGCTTTCACTTTTGCCAAGATTAGCAATAACGTCGGCACATTTTTTCAGCGTAGAAATAATTTCGCGGGCGCTTGACTTCTTCGAGCGAATCTGAACAAATGTAAATCCTGCGCGAATCGCCTGTTCAACAACGTCCTCAACAGGGCGCGAAGTATTTTCAGCGCCGATTATCAAATAAGCCGATAAATCAAAATTCTTGCGAATGCTCATTTTGCCGCCTCAATTCGCAATGGATTTTCCGCAACTTCCGCCGCGTCAATTTTATAAAGTTCGTCCAAAAACTTAACTTTGAAACTGGCTGGCGCATCAGTCAATTTTTCCGCACAAGCCGCCGCGCAGTTGAAAATAACCGTCCCTGTCAAAGCCGCTGTCAATGGTTCAGCCACAGCCGCGTAAATCGCTGTAACGCCGCCCAATGCGCAACCGCTACCGGTAATTTTCGACAAAAACGCCGAGCCGCCTGTTGAATAAATAAAAATCTCGCCGTCAGTGATTAAATCTTCGACGCCGGAAACTGCCACTGCGCCACCTGTAAATTTCGCCAAAATCGCCGCTGAATTTTTCGCCGCATTAACCGTATCCGTCGAATCGACGCCGCGCACTTTGCCGGTTTCAGAATCATTCAAGCCCCAAAGTTTTGCCAATGCAATAATTTCTGAAGCGTTGCCGCGGATTATCGTTGGCGGAAAATTTTTCATTTGCAAAAAAAGTTCCGTCCGCAATTCGCCGAAACCTATTCCAACTGGGTCAAGTACAAATGGCGTCGAAAATTTTTTCAGAGCGCGCAAAGTTCGCGGAATTGTTTCTGCATAAAATGGCATCAGCGTTCCCAAATTCAAATAAAGCGCCGGTGCGATTTGCGACATTGTTTCGCCCTCGTCCGGCAGGTAAAACATTGCCGCTGAGCCGCCGACTGCTAATTGTGCATTGGCGACGAAATCTTGTGTTACCGTGTTTGTTATTGACGGCGCTAATGGATTTGCCGCGCGTGCTTTTTCAACTGTTTCTTGAATTTTTGTGCGTAAAATTTTTTCTGTCATAATTGCCTCCAAAACTAAAAAAGCCTTCCAACTCAGAAGGCGAATCTTGCAATTTATTTTCTTGATGAAGGTTGATTTTCACGTTGCCAGCGAGTCCTGGCTTCGTCGAACCATTTTTCACGTTCCGCTTCTTGTTTGCGCCAATTTTTTTTCTGCTTATCAGTCAAGAATGGCGGCGCAGGCTTCGGGTCATATTGTGGTGGCGGCGGTTGCCTACGATTTTTTGAAGAATTATCGTTGTCATGATTTCGTGGGCAATCGCGCCTGGAATTATAATCGTCGGAATCACGATCGACGGATTTTTGAGGTGCGCCGGAACTGTACACGGTAAAGCCACAGTTAACCTTGTCAACGTTGTTAGCCGCCGCGTCCGAAATATTTGCCACGTTGAAAATAAACGCTGCGGACAAAGCCACGATTAAATTTTTCTTCATGATTATCACCGCCCGATAAAAAATGTCCAGATTTAGGGATTTGCTACCCGCCGTGAGTAGGTAAAAAAAATGGTGACGCCTAAGGGATTCGAACCCTTGAACCCGCCGTGAGAGGGCGGTGTCTTAACCACTTGACGAAGGCGCCACATTGTTAGCTTATGAATATTAACACAGTCGCCGCTTGCAGTCAAGAAATTTTTTGCGTTGCCAAAATCGCCGCTCATAAGTTATAATTGCGAAAAATATTAGGAGGTCGCGCAGATTTGGATTTTGTAGATACTCACTGCCACTTGAATGACGAAAAATTTGCTGACGATTTGCTTGAAGTTGTCGGGCGCGCTGAAAATGCGGGCGTGCGGCGGGTTATAAATTTTGGCGATACGCTGAAAAGTTCTGCGGCGGTTGTGGAACTTGCGGCGAAATTTGCGAATATGTTTGCGGGCGTCGGCGTTCACCCCGAAGAAATTTCCGGCTTTGATAAAAATTCTGCCGATAAAATTATTGAGCTGGCGGCGCAGAAAAAAGTTGTGGCGATTGGCGAAATTGGGCTTGATTATTATTGGGAAAAAGATTCTGACGCGCGGCTAATGCAGCAGAAAATTTTCATTGAGCAGCTTGACATTGCGCGGCAGTTGAATTTGCCGGTATGCATTCACGAACGCGAGGCTCACGGCGACGCTTTAAAAATTTTAAAAACTGAAGCTAAGGGTTTACGCGGCGTTATGCATTGTTATTCGGGCAGTTTGGAAATGGCGCGTGAAATTTGGAGACTTGGCTGGTTAATTGGCGTTGACGGTCCGCTGACTTTTAAAAATTCGGCGAAACTTCCTGAGATTGTCAAAGCCGCTCCGCGCGAAATGATTTTGCTTGAAACTGATTCGCCTTACTTAGCGCCCGTGCCCAATCGCGGCAAACGCAATGAGCCGAGTTTTGTTGTTGACGTGGCGAAAAAAATTGCTGAAATTCGCGGCGAAAATCTTGAAACCGTCGCGCAGTACACGACCGAAAATGCCGAAAGACTTTACAATATCAAGGAGGGCTGACATTTTGAAACGGCGAATATTTTTTTTGTTGATAATGGCGGGGGTGATGATTTTTTCGATGGCGGCGGCGTTCGCGGAAGACATTGGGCGCGGCAAAACGCTGATTTACATTCCGATTGACAACCGCCCCGTGAATTTGAAGCAAACCGTTGAATTGGCGGAGCGACTTGGTTATGAAGTGCTTGTACCGCCGCAAATTTTTTTAGGGACGGGCGCTGACAGTTCCAAATTCGGCAACCCCGAGGAACTTTGGTATTGGCTGAATAAAAATGCGCATCGTGCGGACGCGGCGATTATTTCAACTGACGCCGTGCTTTATGGCAGTTTAGTTGCGTCGCGGCAACACGAAATGAGCGTTGAGGAAGTTTTGACGCGCGCTAGAAATTTTGAGATTTTTCATGAGGATTTTCCCTACCTGCCGATTTACGCCTTTGGTACGATTATGAGGACGCCGCGCTCCGGCAGTTATTCCAGCGCCGAGCCAGAATATTACAAGCAATTCGGCGAAATGATTTTTAACTACACCGCGCTCAAAGATAAATCCGAAACCGATAAACTTACTGAAAAAGAGCAGGCTGAATTTGCGCGCCTTGAAAATGAAATTCCCAAAGAGGCGCTTGAAGATTGGCTAGGTCGCCGCGCGAAAAATTATGACGTTCACCAATACCTTGCTGAATTGACGGCGGCGGGCATTTTCAATTATTTTTTGGTGGGCTGCGACGATAGCGCGATGTTTTCGCAGACGCATTTGGAGAGCCGCCACTTGACAGCTTACGGCAACGATTTGGATTTGGGCAAGACGCGTTTTCAAGTTATGTCCGGCGCTGATGAACTTGGTATGCTGATGATTTCGCGCGCCATTAATAACGATTTGCACCGCATTCCGCTTATTGCAATTGATTATAACATTGGCACAGGCGCTAATACTGTTCCTACTTTCAGCAATGAAAAAATCAGCGAATCCCTTGAAGGTGCGATAATTTCTGTGGGCGGCGTTCGCATTCAGAATATCGAAAATGCCGATTTGATTTTGTCAGTGAATACTTTTCCGAATGGCAAAACTTTTAGCTCGGATAACAAAATTAATCGCGTTAAGCCGCACAGTGGCATTGGCTTTTTTGTTGACGATATGAAAAAATTTATCAAGAAAGGCTACGCTGTGGGCGTTGTGGATATTTCTATGAGCAACGGCGCGGACAATTCTTTGATGCGGCGACTCAGAGATGCCAAATTGCAATTCAAAATTCGCTCGTACGGCGGCTGGAATACTGCGTCGAACAGCGCGGGATTTTTGATTGGTGCGGGCGTTTTGACGCGCTATATGAGCGACAACGATTTTTACAATTTGCTTTTGCAGAGATATTTGGACGATTGGGTTTATCAAGCGAATCTTCGCACGCAGATTAACGGCGGCTTGATTTGGACAGTTCCTGGCGAGGGTGGCTTGTGGAATTTAGACGGACGTCGCGCAGGACTTGAAACTTTAACTGCCGATTTGGTTAAAAAATTTGTCGACGAAAATATAATCTTGCCGGACGGTTACGTTTTGGAAAATATTTCGGTTGATTTTCCCTGGAATAGAACTTTCGAGGCGGATATTTCCTTCGATTTGATTAAGCAATAAATTTTTCCGCAAAATAAAAAGCCCACCGACATTTTTGCCGATGGACTTATTTTTTTTATAAAATTTGATTTAAAAGGTTACATGTTTAACAAGCAGCCGCGCCTTGGCTCTGGCGAGTGCTTTATTTGCGCGGTCAATGTCGATTAGTGAATCTTTCGTCGCGCGCTTGTACTCTGCAATGCGTTCTTCAGCGCGTTTCATAGCCGCCTTAGCGCGGTCAACGTCAATGCCGTCTGGAAGTTCCGCTGAATCCGCCAAAATTGTAATTTGTTCGGGCGTGACTTCCATAAATCCGCCGCCTATTGCAACTAAATCTTCATTTGCGCCGGTTTTAACTCTCATTGCGTGCGGTAGTAATTCTGTCAAAAGTCTTGCGTGCCGCGGCAATATTCCCAATTCGCCCGCCGTCGAACGCACTATTAACATATCAATATCTTTGGATAGGACTTCGCCCTTATCCGGTGTGACCAACTCAAGCCGAATCGTCGCCATAGCTTACGCCTCCTTGAGTTTAGCTGCCTTTTGGACTGCCTCCTCAATGCCGCCGACCATGGCCTTCCGGCAAATCGTCATATTTGCCCGATAAAATTTCCTTAAAGCCGCGAATCGTATCTTTTAATGCAACGTATTTACCAGGCGAACCTGTGAACGCTTCAGCAACCGCGAAAGGCTGTGACAGGAAACGCTGAATTTTGCGCGCACGTGAAACTGTGCGTTTGTCATCTTCAGAAAGTTCTTCCATACCGAGAATCGCGATAATATCTTGCAGTTCCTTGTATTTCTGCAAAACCGCCTGTACGCCGCGCGCCACTTCATAATGCTCTTGTCCAATAATGTGCGGGTCCAAAATTCTTGAAGTCGAATCGAGCGGGTCAACAGCCGGATAAATACCCAACTCAGCGATTTGACGGCTAAGAACTGTGGTTGCGTCCAAGTGCGTAAATGTCGCCGCTGGCGCAGGGTCTGTCAAGTCGTCAGCAGGCACGTAAACTGCTTGTACTGAAGTGATTGAACCTTTCTTAGTTGAAGTGATACGCTCTTGCAGCGCGCCAACGTCTGTCGTCAATGTAGGCTGATAACCAACCGCGGACGGCATACGACCAAGCAAAGCCGAAACTTCCGAACCCGCTTGAATAAACCTAAAAATGTTATCGATAAACAGCAAAACGTCTTGCCCGCCAACGTCACGGAAATATTCCGCCATCGTCAAACCAGTCAACGCAACGCGCATTCTAGCTCCAGGCGGCTCATTCATTTGCCCGTAAACAAGCGCGGTTTTGTCAATAACGCCCGATTCAGTCATTTCTGTCCAAAGGTCGTTACCTTCACGAGTACGCTCACCAACGCCCGAAAATACCGAATAGCCGCCGTGCTCGGTTGCAATGTTATGAATCAGCTCCATAATCAAAACCGTTTTACCAACGCCCGCGCCGCCGAACAAGCCGATTTTACCGCCGCGAGCATACGGCGCTATCAAGTCAACAACTTTAATGCCGGTTTCCAAAATCTGCGCCGAAGTTTCCTGCTGCTCAAATGTCGGAGCGGGTCTGTGAATGGGCCAAAATTCCTTGTTGCCGACGGGCTTAGGATTATTATCAACCGTTTTGCCCAAAACATTGAAAACGCGCCCAAGGCACGCTTCACCAACCGGCACAGTGATTGGCGAACCAGTATCTTCCGCCGTCATTCCGCGAACAAGACCGTCAGTCGAACTCATTGCAATGCAACGCGTGACGCTATCGCCTAAATGTTGCATAACTTCAGCGATTAAATCAATCGTGACATTGCCCGATTTTCCAGTTATATGTACAGCGTTCAAGATTTTTGGCAATTCGCCTGGCGGAAATTCCACGTCGACGACCGCGCCGATAACTTGAACTACTTTTCCTTTCGCCAAAATATCACATCTCCTTTATTTAATATTAGTCGTCGTAATAATCGTCTTCGTCATCATAATAATCATCGTCGTCATAATCATATTCGTAATAATCGTCTTCGTCAAAATCATCTTCGTAGTAATCTTCGTCATCATAATCTTCATCGTCATAAGGTTCCGCGAAAGTTTGCCCGCTCATCAAAAAGGTTATTAAAGCCGCTAAAATTATTTTTTTCAAGGCTGTTACTTCCCTTCGATTATTCGAGTGCATTAGCGCCGCCGACAATTTCGTTAATTTCATTGGTAATACCGGCTTGACGAACTTTATTATAGTAAAGATTGAGTTTGCCGACCAGTTCCTGCGCGTTATCAGTAGCGTTGCTCATAGCGTTCATTCGCGAGCTCAATTCTGACGCCGCACTGTGCAACATAGCGCCGTAAATTCGCGTGGCAATTCTGCGCGGCAGGAAATCATTCAGCACCGATACAACGTCCGGCTCGTAAATGTATTCTTCCTTAGCATTATTTTCGGAAGGATAATCATCAGTAACCAGCGGCAAAAGTGTAACATCGTCCGGCGTGCAACTGATAGCCGAATTGAATCGCGTATAAATCATAGTCACGTCGATAATCTCGCCGCTCATAAACCGCTCAATGATTAAATCGGCAATTTCTTTCGCGTACTGGTAACTGGGGCGCTCGCTGATACCGCTGTAATTTTTGATAATATTGTAGCCGCGTTGTTTGAAATGACCGGTAGCCTTTCTGCCAACCGTGATTAATTCGATACCTTCAATATAATCTGCGTCGTGGTATTCCTGCGCGACATTGACGGTTTTATTAGGCGTACGACGCCCGCCAGCCTTAGCAAAAGATTTTTGCGCGCGAAGTTGATCGGCGTCAATTCCAGTCATATTTTTAAGCGCGTCAACGTTTTGCTTATGAAAATTTTCTTCCTTAGATTCACCGGTCGGGCTAGTGCCGTCATATTCAATCGTAGCGTGAGCCTCTTTGAAAACGTTGCTCGAATAAGCGCCGGCTAAGCCTTTATCGGACGCAA
The DNA here is from genome assembly GCA_905234705.1 of uncultured Selenomonadaceae bacterium. GTDB lineage: Bacteria > Bacillota > Negativicutes > Selenomonadales > Selenomonadaceae > Quinella. The sequence goes on from CAJOIB010000012.1 coordinate 56,042, forward strand.
TTACCAAAAATAAAAATTTACCGTCCGTGCGTCCTTGCGCTTCAATTAATTCTTGCCGCGACATTATGAAGGGACTTTCGCTCTCGGAACTGTTCATTTGCGTCATAAGCCGCGTTAAAATTTCGCGCGTCTTTTCTACGTACGGAATATTTGACAGTAAAGTATCTCGCGCAGCGTTGAATCTGGAGCGGGCAATCATATCCATTGCGTTGGTTATTTTTTGAATGCTCTTGACGCTGCGGATACGGCGGCGAATGTTTTGTAAATTTGCCATTTACGCCACCGCCTTAACCTTCAGTAGTCTTGTACGCCTTCAAGCGCGTCGTCAAGTTTTTTCTTCTCAACAATTTTCTTGCCAATATCGGCGTGCCGCGAATGCATAAATTTCAAAAAGTCTGCGTGGAATTGAACAACTTTATCGACAGGAATATCAGTTAAAAATCCACGAACCGCCGTGAAAATCGTTAAAATCTGATCTTCAACCGGCAACGGCGAATATTGAGCCTGTTTCAAAGTTTCAACCATACGCGCGCCGCGGTCGAGCTGTGCCTTAGTCGCTTTGTCCAAATCTGAACCGAATTGAGCAAACGCCGCCAATTCACGATACTGAGCCAAATCAAGGCGCATTGTACCAGCAACCTGTTTCATAGCTTTAATCTGCGCTGAACCACCAACGCGCGAAACCGACAAACCAACGCTGATAGCCGGACGAATACCGGAATAAAACGAGTCAGTTTCCAACATAATCTGCCCGTCAGTAATTGAAATAACGTTAGTCGGAATGTAAGCCGAAACGTCGCCCGCCTGCGTTTCAATAATCGGCAAAGCGGTAATTGAGCCAGCGCCGAGCCTGTCACTAAGTTTAGCCGCGCGCTCCAAAAGTCTTGAGTGCAGATAAAAAACGTCACCAGGATAAGCTTCACGCCCAGGCGGACGTCTTAAAAGCAATGACATTGCACGATAAGCCGCCGCGTGTTTCGTCAAATCGTCGTAAATGCAAAGGCAATGTCCATGTTTTTCGTACATAAAATATTCCGCCATCGCAACGCCGGAGTACGGAGCAAGATATTGCAACGGCGCAGAATCAGCCGCAGTAGCCGCAACGACGATTGAATATTCCATAGCGCCGCGGTCTTCCAACGTTTTAACAACGCGCGCAACTGTCGACGCCTTTTGTCCAATCGCCACGTAAATACAAATACAGTTTTGCCCTTTTTGGTTAATAATCGTGTCGATAGCAATAGCAGATTTACCGATACCGCGGTCGCCGATAATCAACTCACGCTGTCCGCGTCCAATCGGAACAAGCGCGTCGATAGCCTTTAAGCCGGTTTGCAGCGGCTCATGAACTGATTTTCTGTCAGCAATACCAGGCGCGGGATTTTCGACAGGGCGGAATTGCGAAGTTTCAATAGGTCCTTTGCCGTCAATCGGACGCCCGAGCGCATCAACTACGCGCCCAATCATATTTTCGCCAACCGGAACTTGCATGATTCGCGCAGTGCGTTTAACGGTCGCGCCTTCTTTAATTTCGTTATCGCGACCAAGAATAACCGCGCCGACGTTGTCCTGTTCCAAGTTAAGAACCAAACCGTAAATATCATCGCCAAAATCAAGCAACTCGCCGGACATAGCCTTATCAAGCCCGTGAATGTGCGCGATACCGTCACCGACCTCAATAACCGTGCCGACCTCGTCAACATTCAAATCGACGTTGTAATTTTTAATCTGATTCTTGATTATGGCAGTAATTTCATCTGGATTAATTTTCATATTTGTTGAGTCACCTCTGGACCGAAAGAGTATTTTGCAGGGAGCGCAGGCGACCGGCGGCGCTGCCGTCAATGCGTCTGTCTCCGATTGTTACGATAAGTCCGCCGAGAATTGATGAATCTTCATGCTTGCGGATTTTAATTTTTTTGCCGGTAACGCTTGCAAGTTTTTTGCCGAGCTGATTTTCCTGTGTCTTAGTGAGCGGAAAAGCTGAAATAACGTCCGCCACCAAAATTCCCTGCGCGGCATTTTTCAACGCGGTGAAAATTTCGTAAATCTCATTGAAAATGCCAATGCGCCCTTTGTCAACCAGAATCATTAAGAAATTCATGGTGTTATCGGAAATTTCGCCGTCGAATGCCTTAGCAAGCAAATCTTTTTTAGCTTTGTGCGGAACGAGCGGATTTTGAAAAAACTTCACAGCTTCCGGCAGATTGAAAACATCTTCCTGGATTTTGGAAAGATCCTTATCGTATTCGTCAAGTTGATTGTCTTCCTGCGCGAGTTCAAAAATAGCGCGCGCGTACTTCGTGGCAAGCTGAATATTTAACATTTAACTCGCCCCTCACTTAGCATCTTCAAACATATTTTTATCGAGACCGGAAATAAAATCGCTGACAAGTTTATCGTTTTCCTTGGAAGAAAGATTTTTGGCAACGATTTTTTCAGCCGCCGCTAAACTCAGCGAAATAATTTCAGCCTTCATCTGGTCAAATGCGCGGTCGCGTTCGTTTTGGATTTCAAGCTGTGCATTTTGTTTCATGCGGTCAATTTCTTTTTTAGTTTCGGCAACAAGTGCTTCGCGTTCTTGGCGCGCGGTTATTTCCGCTTTGTCGACGATTTCTTGAGCGCGTTTTTGAGCGTCGGCTAATTGACTTTTGTATTGCGCTAAAGTGTCTTCAGCGGCTTTTTTATCGGAATTAGCTTTGTCGATAGTTTCTTGGATTTTATCGGCGCGCTGTTGAAGCATTTTCGCAACGGGCTTGTACGCCAATGCACGCAGTATTGCGACCAAAATTAGGAAGTTCAAAATCTGCGCGATAAGTGTTGCGTTAAGTTCTATCAAAGAAAATTCCCCCCTTCAAGAAAATTTTGCGGGAAATTAATTACGCGCCGATGAGCGGGTTAGCGTAGAGCATAATCAAAGCGATAACGGCTGCGATAATCGCCATAGCTTCAATCAAGCCGACGGAGATAAGCGTATTGGTGAAAAGCGTGCCTTGAGCTTCTGGCTGACGCGTGATACCTTCGATAAATTTACTTGTGACAAGACCGTCGCCCAAACCAGCGCCGACAGCCGCCAAACCCATTGTAATGCCTGCTCCGATAAGAGCCGCCGCTACCATAATTGCATGTTCCATTTAAATTTTCCTCCTCAAAATTTAAAATTAATCAATCCTCAATGGAAGTGTAAAAATCTTCGTCGTAAGTACCGTAAAATTTTTCGCCGAATACAAGGTAAAAAATTTTTTCCGCGCCCATAGCGTAGCCGCTGCCTTCAGCAATAGTGCCTTTCGGATTCAAAAACATTAAAGTCTTATTTTCACCGACAAAGTAAACTTTTCTTTCTGCAACGTCGTAAGCAAATTCCATAACTTTTACGTTATCCCAATTAGTACGGGCGGGCGTCCTGCTGTCGTAAATGATGTAGTTGAACGAAACGCAGCGCAAAGAATCTTCGTTTTCCCAGTCCAAAGAATTTTTCTTCAAAAAATATTCGTAACCTTGATGTTGGTAAAAAAGCATAAGATTTTTATCGTCACGAGGATTTTTCGCCGCCGCTGCCACTGAAATTGTCAGCATTACACCTAAAATCAGCATTACCGAAAAAATTTTTTTTACCAATGTCAATTACTCCTTAACAGCGTTGCCCAGGTAAGCCATACTGAGCATAGTAAAGATAACCGCGTGAACGCAACTGATAAAAATACTGAATCCGAGCCACAGGACGCTTGGTATCGGCATCCAAATCGGCAGCAAATGCAGTAAGACGATAATCAGAATTTCGCCCGCGAGGATGTTACCGAATAGACGGAAAGCTAACGTTATCGGCTTAGCGATTTCTTCAATCATGTTGATAATGACAAACGGCGGAAAAGGCTGGAAGAAATGCGCGATGTAATGACCGCCCTTGAAGTACAAGCCAAAGAAATGCACCATACAAACAACCAGCAAAGCAAGTCCAAGCGTTGTGTTCAAATCGTTGGTTGGAGACGCCAAAGTTGGAATCAAGCCCAACAAGTTGCACGTAAGCAAGAACAAAAACAGCGACACGATAAACGGCGCGAACATTTTGCCGCGTTTGCCCATCATATTTTCGAGCTGTCCGTGCAGCCACACGACGATTATCTCAATGAAATTTTGCCAGCCCTTTGGAATAATCGATAAACTTTTAACGGCGAGACAGGAAATTATTATCACTATCGCCATAGCCAGCCACGTCATACACAGAGTTTCCCAGTTGAAAGTCAAGCCCATAAACTGTACAGTCTCGCGGACACCAATATGTTCCATAAATTCACCTCCTCCCGAAATACGACAAAACACCCAGCGAGGTCAGGTAAAACATAACAAAACACACCGACGTTGCGAAAAAAAGCTCCGTCGATATGTGAACAGCCACCGCCAAAACTACAAAAACCATAGCCAGCCGCAATAACATTCCGATTAACATAATTCTCTTAGCTTGAGCCTGCTCGAATTTTGCCGCCGTTTCCAATCTTGCCGCCGCCGATACGAAATAGAAAACATTTAGAATCGCGCCAATCAAAATTGCGCCGCAAAGATAAATTTGCCCGCTGGAAAATAATTGTATCGCCATTATCGCGGCGACCGCTACGAACATTTTGTAACCTCGCCCGAAATTTAAAATAACCTGTCTCATATTGGCTAAACTTCGACGCGCTAAAAAATTTCCCTGCAAAAAAATTAATCGTA